>CAMAFU010000126.1 GCA_945833725.1 uncultured Treponema sp. | reverse complement strand
TTATAACAATGAGCGATTTACCTGTTATTTTTAAAGACGGACGGCTGTTTCTTTCCAGTTTTTTAAGCGAAAATCTTTTTGGCAGAACTGATTTTGGTCAATTTACATCAGAAAAGGGAATTTTATCTGAAACGGACTGCACAGGACATATAGAATTTGCAGACTGGACTTTTACGGAAACGGTCATTGACAATGGGACTGTTTGTTTCTGTGGAAAATCTGATAAAATGACTTGTCTGTACGATGAGTTTTCCATTGAAAATGCCTTTTGTGTTCTTAAAGTTATTGACTGCCTTATTGAAAAGGCAAAAATGTCTCAGACTGAAATCCCTTTTCTTCCCGGTGCGGCAGGAATTTTTATTCAAAATGATAAAACGGCTGGAAAAACTAAAGTTCTTTTTCTTCCGGGGAATTTATTTGAAAAGTGCGTTTCATCTTCAAAAGAATACGGAATTATTCAGGGGATTTTTAACCACAAAGGGCTTTCCGGCATTGAATCTCTTCTTTTTCTTCGCGGAGTGATTGCCTATAAAGCTGTTACAGGAAATTTTCCGTTTTACGAAAATAATCTTGAAAAGAGGCAGGCTGATTTTGTTGATGAAAATTTTATTCCAGTTGAATATGAAATTAACGGCATAAAAGAAGAAACTGCCGGATTCATAAATGACAGTCTTAAAGTAAAAGCCGAAAAGCACGCAGTTCCAGGTGAAAAAAGATTTAAAGACGAAAAATTTGAAACAAAACGAAAACTTCTTTTGGAAAATGCCTTTCAATTCAACGCAGATATGATTCTTCCAGAAAATCTGTTTTCAAATCAAAACTTAAAAATTGATGATGAAGTTTTTTTGGAGAAAAAAGCAAAATTCCTTAAAAAACAAAAAAAGAACCTTTTAATTTCCAGGTTTTTTAAAAGAAACAGAAATCAGATTTTTACGGGAGTTATTATATTTGCCGTAACTTTAAGCTGTATTTTCAGCTTTAACAGGGAAAACAGAAAACTTGCAACTTCCACAGGCTTAACTTCTCTGGAAACCACAAAAACCTTATACACAGCCGTTCACAAAGCTGATGTAACTGTTATACAGGAAATTGCAAAAGGTAAAAAAATAAAAGGGCTTAAAGAAAAAGTTTCGGGGTTTTATGTAACAAATAAACAGAGGGAAGCGGCCAATGAAAAAGAAGGAACTTTTACGCCGGCTCAATGGCTCTTTTTTAAAGGCAATACACAATTCTGGCAATATGGCATAACGAACCTGAAAATTGACGGAATGGAGGAAATCCCTGATTTTAATTATCCCCGCCGTAAAGACAAAAAACAGCCGATTTTAGAAGAAGACGGCAGAAAACTTAAAAAAGGTGATAAAGCCATTCACACTGCAGACTATTATCTTGTTCATTATAACGGGCCGGGAGTAATTGCCGTGTATCCTGTGGAAGAAACCGTTACTCTGGAATGGAACGGGAAACGCTGGATTGTACGGGAAATAAAAGGAAAAACAAGGGCAAATTCCTATCGCGAAAAAACTTACAGGGAAGACTATCTTAATGCTCTTGAAAAAACTGGTGGCAGCGTACGGCTGGCAGCAGATATTTTAAGACAGAAATATCCTTTTGTTCCCGGAGAAAATGAATTGGCCAGTGAAACAGAATACCTTATAAAAAAATATAATCTGTCTGCTGCAAAGGAATTTTGAAGGT
Source organism: uncultured Treponema sp. (assembly GCA_945833725.1). Lineage (GTDB taxonomy): Bacteria > Spirochaetota > Spirochaetia > Treponematales > Treponemataceae > Treponema_D. The sequence goes on along the minus strand of CAMAFU010000126.1, from coordinate 4,211 downwards.
GATTTTAAAATCAAGGCGCAAAGAAGCGAATGAAAGCACTGATTTTAAAATGACATTTTTTTAATTTTTGTCATATTGACACTTTTTAAATAAATGTCTATTCTCATTTTGCTTTAATTTTAATTTAATTTGAGAGGCAGAAAATGGCTTTTGAATACAACCTTGAAAAACAGCATGCAAAAGGAAAACTTCACGCAATAGAAAGAATAAATCTTCTTTGCGATAAAGACAGTTTTATGGAAATTTATGCTGATGCCCAGCACCAGTGTACAAGTTTTGGAATGGATAAAAAACAGATTCCATACGACGGTGTAATTACAGGTTTTGGAACAATAAACGGAAAAAAAGTTGCTGTTTATGCTCAGGATTTTACTGTTCAAGGCGGTTCTCTTGGAAAACTTCATGGAGAAAAAATCGCAGAACTTATAAAAAAGGCCATTGAAGTCCGCTGTCCTGTTATTGGGCTTAACGATTCTGGAGGGGCAAGAATTCAGGAAGGCGTTGACGCTTTAAGCGGATATGGAAGCATTTTTTATCAGAATGTTCGTGCCAGCGGTGTAATTCCTCAAATTTCTGTAGTTTGCGGTCCTTGTGCCGGCGGTGCTGTTTACAGTCCAGGACTTACTGATTTTATTTTTACAGTAGATAAAATTTCGGAAATGTATATTACAGGTCCTAAAGTTGTAAAGCAGGTTATGTTTATGGACATAACTTCGGAAGATTTGGGTGGAGCTGCAATTCATTCCCAGAAATCTGGTGTTGCCCATTTCCGCTGCAATGATGAAAAAGACTGTCTTGAAAAAGTAAGAAAACTTCTTGACTACATTCCTCATTATTACGGCGATAAAGAAGCATTCTCTGCAAAAGAAAAGAAAGCTCTTTTTTCTACAAAAACTGAGTTCAAATATACTGCAAAAAAAGCTGAAGAACTTGACTCCGTTCTTCCAGAAACAAGCTCAAAAGGCTACGATATCCGCGAAGTAATAAACAGAGTTACAGATGATGATTCTTTCTTTGAATACATGAGCGAATTTGCAGGAAATGCCGTAATTGGTTTTGCAAAAGTTGAAGGAAAAACTGTGGGTATTGTTGCTACAAATCCAGGCTGTTTAGGCGGTATCCTTAACTGCGATGCTTCAGATAAAATTGCACGACATGTAAGGTACTGCGATGCATACGATATTCCGCTCATTACTTTTGTTGATGTTCCGGGCTTTGTTCCAGGTCCTCAGGAAGAACAGAAAGGCATTATCCGCCATGGTGCAAAAATTCTTTATGCCTATTCAGAGGCCTCTGTTCCTAAAATAACCGTTATAACAAGAAAAGCCTACGGTGGAGCTTACATAGCAATGTGTTCAAAGCACCTTGGAGCTGACTTTGTTTACGCATGGCCAAAAGCTGAAATTGCAGTAATGGGTGCAGAAGGTGCCATTGGTATTCTTTATGCAAAAGAAATGAAAGATCCGAATAACAAAGATCTGGTACAGCAGAAAAGTCAGGAATACCGGGAAACATTTATGACTCCAACCATTGCAGCTCAGAGGGACTATGTTTCTGCCGTTATAAATCCAAGCGAAACACGACAGAGAATAATAAAAAGTCTTTCCGTTCTTGAAGGAAAAGTAAATACAGACACTCTTTCAAGAAAACACGGAAATATTCCTCTGTAAAATTTAAAAGGATTTTTCTTATAAAAAATTGAAAAATGCCGCCGGAGTAATTTTTGAAACTCTGGCGGCGTTTTTTTGTGGCTTAAGTGAAAATTTTATTCACCTAAATGAAGGATTACATTTCTGCTATCTGTCCTTTGAATGGGAAAGAGATACCACAGAAACAATATTTTCCAGCGGAACATAAACATCATTGTTAATTACCTTCCAGCCCACTGAATACCTTACAGTTCCCTGCACAATGTTTCCTTTTTTGTCGTATATAGATGTTGACTTTATTTTTACATAAGATTTTCCATCCATATCAACAACAGGGCCTACGGCAGATGTCCAGTGCGTTTTTTTATTTCCTTTGCTGTCGGTTTTGGGAGTATACTCAACTTCAATAAGAACGCCCGTTAAAGTTTTTGAAGCCTCCGCGTTGTTTATGGCCTCCCTTATATTTTCTTCTGTTGTTGTTCCATCTTTTTTAGTAGTCCTTTCCACCGAAAAATTAAAGGTCTGCGTAAAATCTCTTGTAATCATCCTTATGTCATTAAAAGTATAAGTTGTAATTTGAGAACATAATGAACAAAGTTTTTCCCATTCAATTTCGTCTGGAGCAGAATCGGAAAAAATATCTGAATGAGCAAGAAAATCGGCAGAAATTTCTGTTCCCGTAAGTTCTGAAAGAATTGCAGACAAACCGACTATTGTACAGCCGGCCTCTCCTATTGTTGTTTGGGTACCGTTTATGCTTATGCTGCTTATGTCTCTGTCGTGCATGTCTAAATCTTCCGGCTGAACAGTTTTTAATCCTGCAAAATCCACAAAATTATTGGGATTGCCGTTGCAGTACGAATACCAGTTTAATCCGAACATGGCAGGATCGCTTGAAGTAAAGCCGGCTCCCAAAGGTGAATAATTTCTATAACCAAAATCGTAAACTTCCGTGCCGGACTGGAATTTTTTGCCGCCAAAACCGAAAAGTGGATTTTCGCCGCCAAAAGGAAGGCCGAAACAGTCGTAGGAAAATTCCTTTACTTCTCCCCCACTGCCTGTTTCGCCACAAACAGTTCCCAAAGCATCTGTAAATAAGAAAGTATGTTTTCCATGTTCGTCAAATTTTCTGCTTCCGTAATACATGGGATTTCCTGTCATATCATAAAGAACAAGGAAGTTTTCATCGTTTTCGCTGGAAAGTGAAGAAAACTGCCTTAAATCTTTTTCTCCTGAAAAATCAAAAACATCATTTTCTTTACCCTCATAATTATGCCTGTTGTTTTCAAAAAAATTCTGCGAACCTATTCTGGAATTTTCTTCCCATGGATAATTTTGATTTTCGTGGATTCTTTCATTCTTTTTTCCGTAACTGTCAAAATCAATATACCGGATTTTATCGAAATAACCGGTTTTATCTTTTTTCTCCCGATTTTTATGTTCGGCAATGTTCCAGGAATAAAATTCATCGAAAGTAAGACCGTCGTAAAAAATTCCTTTTGTGCCGGTTTTTGAATTATATATTTCTATTTTGCGACCCAAAGAATCGTATTTATATTTTTGTTGAACATATTTTTTACCGGTAAAATCTTTTTCCAGACTTTCTATAAGGAAATTTTTCTTTGAATAAATGTAGGTTTCTGATTTTCCGGGAGTTGTTTTTGAAATCATATTCCCGTTTTTATCATAAACAGCACTGCACCCCTTTCCCCATGAAACAAGGCGGTTTTCACTGTCGTACTGATATTCGATTTTTCCAAAAGGTGTATTCTGTACAATTAAATTTCCGTTTTCATCGTATTCAAAATCAACTCTAACGCAATAACGGCTTAGCTGGAGCTGATGATGTTTTTTATCGGACAGGAAACACAGGTTTTTCAGTTTTTCATAATCCATGTCAGAAATTTCCAGTGATGAAAAATCAGGCTTTTTTTCCCCGGGCAAAATACCGTTTTTTCCAAGAAGTTCTCTAAAATGATGGCGGAGTTGTTCGCTGTAAGAATACCACGCAGAACAAACTCGTCCTGCACTGTCGTAAGAAAATTTTGTTACGGTAAAATCAGAATTCAACTTGTATTTTACAAATCCTTTTTCATCAAAAACACGGCCACTGACAAAAGAAATTTTTCCATTAGGTGTATAACCTGCCCTGAGGATTAAACGGCCGGCTTTATCGTAACAGCTGATAAGTTTTCCGCCGGAACTGAATTTTCTTTCAATTTCCTGCCCCTGTATGTTGTATTTAAAAGAAACAGAAGCCTTCATTTTTTCGTCGGAAATTTTTTTTATTCTTCCAAGGTTGTCCCATTGGTAAGTAATTTCCCGTTCCAAGGACTTTGCCATAATTTTATTTCCGGCTTCATCGTATTTATATTCAATTTTTTTTCCTGCTGCTGAGTCGGTATATGAAACAAGTTTTCCTGCTAAATCGTATTCAAAGGAGAGAGTTGTATTTTCGTTTTTTGATTCCACAAGACGACCGGAAAAATCCCGGCGATTTTCTGTAAACGAACCATCCTCAAATTTTTCAATTACACTTAAACCGTAATTTTCCCGGGAAAC
>CAMAFU010000125.1 GCA_945833725.1 uncultured Treponema sp. | reverse complement strand
ACTTACAGTGAAAACCTATAGCAAAGAATCTTACAGTCTGTAATCAGCATTAAAAAAGCACAAGAGACTCATTTTATATTAAAGCAAAAAAAATATTAATGCAGAACAAAAATTTATTTTTGAAAATTCCAAAAGCGGGAAGATTTTTTATTTATTTTAGCTACAGATATTATTCTATAACTTCAAGAAGAAAACTCACCGGTCTGAACCCGTCGTTGCAGCTTATCATTGCCGATGCAGGATTTTTCATCCAGCCGTCATAAAAATTTTCTCCGCCGTGAGCCAGTGCCATAACAAAAGGCGACAGACTTTCCCAGGCAGAACTGCACATTTTTTCAGGTTTTTCCCATCCATTGCAAATAAAAACCTGCCCTTCTTCAATATTACAGGCATGAAGAATTGGATTTTCGTACTGCATCTGAAGGTCTTTGTAATCAGCTTTTCTAACTGCCGTAATTTTTACTTTTTTCATTATCATCAGCCTCTATTTTTTTTAACAGTTCCATTGCTTTATCAAAAAAACACATTTCCATTTCTGATTTAAAATTTTCAGCCAGATACAAAAGATTTTTTTTCAATTCGCTATTTGATTTTCCTGTTACCAACACTTCACAATAGCCTTTTTCCCGCAGCTGTTTAGCCGCAAAATTTTCAATCTGGTATATTCTGTTTATAAAAGGAAGTTTTTCCATCTCCAGAAGTTTTTCCTCCGGCAAAAGGGGAAATTTTATATTCAACACATATTGTTTTCCACATTTTTCGTTACAGCATTTTTCGTTATAAAATTTATCGCCGGCACATTCCAAAATAAGTTCAGGAACAGTTTTATTTTCCATAGCAGCATAGCAGGAAGTCATGCCCGACAGCCGAGGATTTATTTCGATTATAAACCATTTTTCTCCATCAAACACCAGATCAACCTGTGCAATTCCCTTTAGTTGAATAAATTCTGCAAGTTTTAAAAGAAGAGAATTCAACCGGTCAATTTTGTATTTTGAACTTTGAACAGGTCCGGCTTTTATGCTTTGTTTGGGAGAAGTAATTCCGTATTTGTTTACACTGAAAATAAAAGGCGGACGAACCTTATAATTTCCCGGTACACCGTAAATTTCTGTGCCGAAATGACAGCCTTCTATGTATTGTTCAATTACTCTGTCAGAAGTAAATTTTTTAGAATTCAACCAGTCATGAATTTGAGAAAAATTTTCCAGAACATCCATGCCATAACTGCTTAACCCCACAGTATCCTTAACAACAACAGGAAAGTGAAGGTCTTCAATCTGTGCATGAACAGATTTTTTATAAACATTGCTTTTTATTTCCCTTCTGTTTCCTGCATTTATATAAAGTTCGTGATGAACATAAACAGCTTTTGGACACAAAAAACCGCCCTTTTCCAGCAGCTGATGGGTGCGCCATTTATCAAAACAGTCTACAGCAAGATTAAGGGGATTACATATTACAGGAACACCACTTTCTTCAAGATATTGGGCAACAAGAGCATCTTTTATTCCCATCCAGTCAAAAGGCGGGGCATAAGAAGAACAGGCAAAAGCAAAATCAGGCTTAAGGGAAAAAAGAAAAGCGGCAATTTCCTTTTCATCGTCATAAGGAATAACATGATACTGCGCACAATCAGCTTTTTTTTCAATTTCGCTTCCTTTAATGTCAAAAAAAAACATTCCCGGCAAAGAAAATGCAAGAATTATGTCAATTTCGGGAAAATTCTTTTTTAATTTTTCAATTTCCCGGGAACAAAAAGGAAGATATCGGGAAGAAATATTTTTGCCTTCATAAAAATTTGAACTTGAAGAAAAAAACAAAACTTTCATTTATTGTGCCTTTTTATCATATCTTCGTAAAATATTTTCCACTTCGTCAATTACATCGTCGGGAGTACTGGCTCCTGCCGTAAGGCCAATTTTTTCCAGTTCAAAAAAATCAGCAGGAATTTCATCCGGCGTTTCAATATGGGCGGCTTTTACACCGAGGGAAAGAGCTTTTTTATAAAGACGCGTTGTATTAGCACTGTTTTTTCCGCCGATAACAAGAATTCCTTCCACAGTTTTACAAAGTTTATCAAGACTGGACTGCCGCTCAAAAGTTGCAGGACAAATTGATTTTACAACTTCCAGAGAAGGAAATTTTTCTTTAAGACAAATGCTTATCTGCTCAAAAACTTTTATGCTGAATGTGGTCTGGCTCATCAAAACAAATTTCTGTTCCCTTGAACAAAAATCTTTTTCGGCAGATATTTTTTCTGCAAGAGTTTCCGCTTCATCCTTAGACTTTACAAGAAAAAATTTTAGCGGAACAGAATTAATGCTGGCAGCCTGACGAGCAGCCCCTTCAATACCTTCAACTTCGCCATGGTTTTTATCGCCTGTAAAAAAAATCACATAACCGTTTCCTGCAAAGTCTGCACATTTTTTTTGATTTGTCTGCACAATAGGACATGTTCCGTCCAAAATTAAAGCACCAGTTTTTTTCAGTTTTTCATAGACTTCAGGAGAAACGCCATGAGCCCGGACAACAACTGTATCCTCCTTTTTTAAGGAAGCAATGTTTTCCGTCTGCAAAATGCCCAGTCCCCGCTTTTCAAATTCCTTTAAAGCAACAGGATTATGAATTAAAGGACCAAAAGTATACACTCTGCCAGATTTATTTTCCCCTAGTGCCTTATTGGCTGTCATTACAGCCCGGCGGACCCCGGCACAAAATCCCATACAATCTGCACGAATTATTTCCATAAACTCAACAGTAGCAAAAAATCCATAAAAGAAAAAAGGCTGTCCAACTATTATAAGCCGCATTGCCATAGTCTTTTCAGAACGACAACGCTTTTGGACAGCCTTCAAAAAAATTAACGGTTTAAAGCTTTATTTATTCGGCTTTAAACTGAACCACATTTGTTTTTGCCGGTTTCCAGTTTTTGCGAACGGCATTTATAAATGCTCCGGCAATAAAGATTGAAGAATAACAACCGCTGATTAAACCTACAACAAGTGCTATAGCAAAATTCTTAATATCACCTGCAGTAAAGAATACAAGTGAAAGAACGGCAAACAGAGTCGTAATAGTTGTAATAATTGAACGGCTCAATGTTCCAGAAAGTGCACCGTTGAGAATTTCAGTAAAGTTCTTTGCTTCTGAAAGTTTCATATCGGAGCGAACCCTGTCAAGAATAACAACAGTTGCGTTTATTGAATAACCGATGATTGTAAGGATTGCGGCAATAGAAGTCGTTGTAAACTCCAACTGAGAAACAGAAAGGAAAGCAATCATAATCAAGGCATCGTGAACTATTGCTATAACAGAAGCCAGAGCAAAATCCCATTTAAAGCGGATAATACAATACAGGAAAATAAGAACAAGTGTTAAAAGTACAAGAACAATGGATCCTTTTATAAGTGAAGAAGAAAACTGAGGGCTGATAGCCTGACTCTGTTCGATAGAAACTTTATCTTCTCCAAAGGAAGAAACCAGTGCAGATTTAACGGCAGATTCAATATTTTCTGCAGAACCTGTACGAATCTGATAAGAATTTTCAGTTCCGGCAGCCTTTACAGCAGCATTAAAACCTTTTTCAGCAAGTACACCTGCAATTTTATCGGAATCAACATTTTCACCGGAAATGCTTACCTGAATATTCTGACCAGGCTTAAATTCCAATCCCCAGTTAATGCCCCTGGTACAAAGGCTAACGATTCCCAAAATAATCAGCACAGAACTTAGCACAACTGCTACAGGGAAAAACCTGTTAAAACGAATTATCTTTTTCATTATTGCTTAACTCCCCAGCCAATACTGATTTTTTTGTGTCCTATTACTTCTGTATTGAAATCAAACATAAGACGGGAAATAACAAGAGCTGTAAATACAGACGAACATACACCTATTGCAAGAGAAACAGCGAATCCCTGAATTGAGCCTGTTCCAAGTTGAGAAAGGAAAAGGGCTGCAATAAATGTTGTAATGTTAGAGTCCATAATTGCCCAGAAAGCATTGTCGAAACCAGAAGAAATGGCAGCAGCACGACTTTTGCCCAAAGCAAGTTCTTCTTTTATGCGCTCAAAAATAATTACATTGGCATCAACAGACATACCGACAGTAAGAATCATACCTGCAATAGAAGAAAGAGTGAGCGTAAGGTTAAATGCAGAAAGGATAGAGAACATTATGTACATGTTGAGAATCTGGGCAACAACGGCATAAAAACCTGCTCCAAGATAATAAACAATCATAAACACCAGAACAAGAATAAGACCTACAGTAAGAGCCTTTATTCCCTGATTTATGGCCTGCTGTCCCAAAGAAGCTCCTACAATTTGCTGGCTTTCAACTTTAAGAGGAACTTCAAGGTAAGAAGTTTGAAGAACTTTCTGAATGTTTTGAGCTTCTTCAACAGAAAAACCTCCAGAAAGGCTTACATTTCCACCGGTAATTGCCTGTCTTATAGTTGCAGCAGACTTTATTTTACTGTCGTTCACAATGGCAAGTCTTTCGCCTACATGAGCACCTGTAAATTCAGCAAAAATCTGAGCACCTTCAGCATCCAGAGAAAAGTTTACTTCTGTCTGGCCTGTAGTCTGATCCCGGCTAACCTGAGCAGACTTTACATGGTTCCCATCCAAGGCAACATTCTTTTTTACGGCAATATATCCAAGGCGCTGATCCAAGCCATAGGCATCTTTTGTGTAGTAACCAAAAACCTCGCAGTCAGCAGGAACAACGGAAGCATCTTTTAAAGAACCGTCATCATTAAAGGCCTCAGGGCCAACAGAAGCATAATACTGACTAAAAGTATTGGTAGCATTTTCATCAACAAGCCTGAAATTAAGGATTCCCTTTCCCTGAATAATAGAATTAACGCTTTCGCCGTCGGCCTGACCTGGTATTTCGATGTAGATTCTGTCTTCTCCCTGCTGTCGGATTACAGGTGAAGAAAGACCAAATTTATCGATTGAAGAAGTCAGCGTTTCCACAGCCTGAGTCATAGCCTGTTTCTTAAAGTATTCCACATCGGCAACTTCTGCAGTTTCACGCTGTTTTTCAAGGGCTGCATCCAAATCGGCATGAACGATAATATTCATACCACCGCTTAAATCAAGACCAAGTTTTACAGAATTGTTGTAATTGTCTTTTGCCTTAAGATACATTTTTCTGTAGCGGTTTTCGATAACACCCTGAAGTTCGGCAGAACTGGTAAATGCACTTAAAACTTCGGCAACGCCCATAGAAGCAGGCACAGGCTTTTTTGCATTTTTATATGCTTTTTTTGCAGCCTTTACAACATAATCGAAGGATTTGTCCAAACTGGCCGCAGAATCCTGATTTACTAAATCAACCAAAGAAGCAACATCTTCTCTGGCTCTCTTTTCTGACTCGTCTCTGATTTTTTCAAGGGAACTGAGTGCAATTTTTTGAACATCGGCAGGTGTACGGAAATACCAGCTGACAGATGGTTTTAAAAAGAGTGCACAAAGAACCAAAACAATCAGAACTAGAATAAAACGACTTCTCTTGTTCATACTTTTGATTCCACCTGGAAATTATAATTTTTCTGCAGGTTCTTCTGCAGGTTTTTCTGATTCTGGAGCAGAAACTTCTACAGCGTTTTCTGATTCTGCAGAAGGAGTTTCTACAGTTTTTTCTGCTTTAGAAGCATTTTCTTCTGATTTTTTAGCCTTTTTTTCTGCTTTGGCTTCCACTTTTTTGTCTGCTATTACAGTGGCAATGGCAGAGCGGTTAAATTCCACAGTCGTGTTGGAATCAACCTTTACTATTACGGTTTTTTCTTTTGTTGAAGTAACAACACCGTGAATTCCACCAATAGTAAGAACCTTGTCACCTTTTTTTAAGGCGTTGATCATTTTTTCTGTTTCTGTCTGTTTTTTATTCTTAGGACGAATAATGAAG
>CAMAFU010000124.1 GCA_945833725.1 uncultured Treponema sp. | reverse complement strand
TCTTCGATTACACCTCTGGAAGCCATTAAAATTTTGTAATAAGTATCGTATGTTCTTGTTTTTGAATAAACATCCCCGCTTGAAATTTTTCTTGCAATAAACTCACATTCCCACCGGTCAGAAAGATCCGAATTTTCAGTAATTTTAACATAAAAAGCTATGTCGGCCGTTCCTGAAAAGTTCTGTATCTGCGGATCAGAATCCAGCACGGAAGATATTTCCGGCCTTTTATCAAAAACAGAAAGACTGTCAATGGCTTTAAGCTGAGTATAAAAAACATCCTGAGCCATTTTCAGCATATTTTTATTGGAAGCTTCTGCAACAACGCCATAATAATCAACGGCAATAGAATTTGAAAAAACATCAAGCGAGAAGAGCAATATAAAAAATGCAAAAAAAACTTTCAGTTTAACCAAATGCCAGATTCTCCATTTTAAGTTATACAGCTACCTGAAATTCTCTTTTTTGAATTCCCGATGCAATTCCCGATTCAAATCTCTTTCTTTTATAGATTCCCTTTTATCGAACTGTTTTTTACCACGGCACACACCAAGTTTAATCTTTACAATTCCAGATTTTAAATAAACCTCCAGGGGAATAAGGGTATATCCTTTTTCTTCAACTTTGCGCCGGAGTTTTTTAAGTTCTTCCTTATGAACAAGAAGTTTTTTTACCCTGGAAGGATTATGATTAAAAACAGAACCATAAGAATATTCTGAAATATGAAAATTCCTGAGCCACAACTCCCCATTTGTAATTTCGGCAAAAGAATCGTTAAAAGAGATGTTTCCTCCACGGACAGACTTTACTTCCGTACCCTCCAGAACAATTCCACACTCATATTTTTCTTCGATAAAGTACTCAAAATTTGCCTTTCGATTTTGCGCAATAACTTTTACACTGTCAGACATGGCTTAATTATAAGTCCTTTTAAACAGCCTTGCAACAGCCGGGGAAATTATGATATTCTAAAAAGGCAATGTACAGGGGTCTTTATTCACATTCATACCAGCTCCGCAGGGAACTATACAAAAAGATTTTCCGAATTCTATTGGGTATTTTTATTTCAATCCTTACAATAAATCTTGTCCAGCTATTTTTGTTTTTTCCAGTAATGCAGAAATCAAATTCCATGGCGCCGGACATTCCTGCAAAAAGCATTGTTATGACAACCCCCCTTTCAAAGACTCCTAAGCGAGGTGAACTTTTTCTGGTTTCACCACTGCTGAAGGAAAAACTTTCTCCAAAAGATGTAATAATTGACTTTACGCAGCGATTTTTTACAGCCCAGCAGTTTTCTTCAATTAAATCAAAAACCGGAACAGTTCCGTACATCAGAAGGGTTATAGGGCTTCCGGGAGACACGGTATACATAAATAATTATGTAGTATATATAAAAAACAAGGAAAATCCTCAGTACCTTACGGAATTTGAGCTTTCTACACTGTCCTACAATCTTGAAATTCCTGCCGTAACAGAAGGAATCAACATAAAAATGGGTGCTGCCGGCAACTGTGATCCTGTTACTCTAGGCGACAACGAATATTTTCTACTTTCAGACAACCGCCTTGAATCCTTCGACTCAAGAATATGGGGAGCCGTAAAAAAAGATTCCCTTATGGGAAAGGCTTTCCTTATCTATTTTCCCCTCAATAAATTCCGTTTTCTGCCGTTTCATTCAAAATGACACCATCCCTTTATATTCACATTCCTTTTTGTGCTCAAAAATGCGACTACTGTGATTTTTTCAGTATTCCCCTGAATAACTGCGAAAATATAAAGTACAGCGAAAACTATGTTGACTCAGTGTTAAATGAATTAAACTTTTACAAATCTTTTTTTTCCGTTGATTCGTGGAAAACAATTTATATAGGAGGCGGAACTCCCAGCAAACTTTCCCCTTCCCTTTTGGAAAAACTTATTATAAATGCAAAAAAAACGCCTTCAGAAATACAGCCTCTGGAAATTACAGTTGAAGCAAACCCACAGGATATAACAATTCCCTTCATTCAAAGTTTAAAAAGCGCCGGAGTTACAAGAATTTCCATGGGCATTCAAGGTGCAGACGACAAGGCACTAAAAAAAATAAACAGGGGCTGCAGCGAAAAAAATATTTTTGATGCCTTAAATTTACTTGAATCACACTGGGACAAAGATATTTCCGTTGATTTTATCGCAGGATTGCCAGGACAGACATACAGTTCTTTTTCAGAACAGTTCGATAAAATCCTTTCCTACCACATAACCCATGTTTCCCTGTACACACTGACTGTTGAAGAAGGCACTCCCCTTTTTAACAAAATCAGCGACAAGAAAATTTCTTTCAGCCAGGAAAAATGCGATAAAATGTGGAATACAGGAAAAAACATCCTGAAAAAAAAGGGATTTCATCAATACGAAATAAGCAATTTCTCCATCCCCGGAAAAGAAAGCATACACAACAGTTCATACTGGCAGCAGGATGATTATATTGGATGCGGATGCACGGCAGCAGGAACAATTTACGGCAAAACCGGACTGCGTTGGAATGTAACAAAAAACATTCATGCTTATGAAAATTTCTGGCTTCAAAAAAATGAATCAAAAAACGAAACCTTAAACAGTTTACAAGACAAAGGCCTTTTATCAATCGAAAAATTATCAAAGGAAACAATGGAATTTGAGTTTTTAATGATGGGGCTAAGAATGAACAGGGGAATTTCACTTCTGGAGTTTAAAAAGAGATTTGGAAAAACACTGGAAGAATCAGTCGGCGAAAAAATAAACATATTTCGAGAATGGGAAAATGAAAAACTGGCAAAAACGATTAGAGAAAAAAATGATGTCCGCTATGCCCTTAATAGCCGCGGAATTATGCTTTTGAATCGTTTTTTGGAATCTTTATTGTAAATTCCGTGCCCACTTCTATTTTTGATTTTACAGTTATAGTCCAACCGTGACTGTCTATAATATTTTTTACAACGGCAAGTCCTATACCGTAACCGGCTTCCCTTCTGCTGGAAGATGAGCGGTATAAAAAATCAAAAATATAATTAATATCCTTTTCATCAATTCCTGTACCTGAATCCGCAACAGAAATAAAAATTTCATTTTCATTTTCAAAAGCTTTTATACAGATTGAATCTCCTTCCGAAGTATAGCGCATTGCATTGGAAAAAAGATTTTCAAGAGCCCGCAGCAAAAGCTCCCTGTCGAAATAAATTTTTTCGTTTCTGTCTATTTCAATTATGCCAGAAACATTTCGTTTAAACACGGTACCAGAATTTATAGAAGATGAAAGAAATTCATTTAACACAGGATAAAGGTTCTGCAAAACTTTTGAACCGGCCCAATCAGAATTTTCCATTTTTACAAAATTTATAAGGGTGTTTATCATATTTTCCAGCTGATTTGATTTTGCCAGTATTGTATCAACAGTTTTATCTACTTCTTCTCTAGTTGAAAAAACACCGTCTTTAAGAGCTTCTGCATAACCTTTTATAACTGCAACGGGAGTCCGCAAATCGTGACTAAGTCCCATTATAAACCGTTCCTTTCGCTTAACTTCATTCTGAAGGGAAAGCCGCATTTTTTCCAGATTTACAATAAGATCTGTTATTTCATTTTCGCCCCGGGAATTTTTTCTTCGCTCCAAAGATTCGTATAACTCACCGTCAGCAAGCCTTTTTGTAGATTTCTGTAAAAACGAAATGGATTTTGAAATAGTTCTGTAAATGTGAATAATAAGAAAAAGGCAGAAAAAACCTATGAGGGAAAAAACAAGAAAAGTCCATAACCCCCAGATTCCCGGAAAACACCTTCCATGCCACAAAAAAAATGCAGCAAGAAAAAGTGCCACTGCAATAAGGAGACTAAAGGCAACAGTAAAAATTGAAAGTTTCAGCTGCCTTTTTATACGCATTATTCTTCGTTCCTTTCAAATTTATAGCCCATACCAAAAACAGTTTTTATATATTTTGGAGAAGAAGGAACTTCCTCAATTTTTTTGCGCAAACGCTGAATGTAAACGGCAACTGCTGTAACATCACCAAACTGTGCTTTCCAAACTTCGTTATAGATTTTTTCAGGAACAACAGTTTCGCCTTCGTGAGAAATAAGAAAGGATAAAACTTCGTATTCTTTTGTTGAAAGAGGAATTTTTTCCGGGCCTTTTTTAAGGACACAACTGTTCAAAAGGATTGTATAAGGTCCAAACTCATAAGAAGCTTCTGCTGCAGCTGTAATATCGGCATGACGGCGCAATATGGATTCAACACGAGCCAAAAGAACTTTCGGCGAATAAGGTTTTGTAACAAACTCATCGGCACCGTTACTCAACCCGCGGATAATGTCTTCATCGGCATCTCTGGCAGAAACAACAATTACAGGTATTGAAGAACTGAATTTCTGGCGGAATTCCTTTAAAAAATCAAAACCGCTCATTCCCGGAAGATTCAAATCCAGAATAATAAGATCTGGAAGTTTTTTTCCGATAAGTTCTAAAGCTTCTTCCGCAGAAGCAGCAGACTCAACATTTAAGCCAGATTTTGACAGATACATACAGGCAAGTTCAGCCATTTCTGGAGTATCTTCGATTACAAGAATGTTTGAGTTCATACAAATCCCTTTTGTAAAATAATATCAGCTGAAAATAACAGTATTAACCCCTCGCAGTGATTCTATTATATATAGCTGCATAAAAAATTCAACAATTTTATAACAAAAAATTTAAAGCTGAGGAACTAAACTCCCCTTCCTCAAAATGCTTATTTTTCCATCTTCTTCAATTTTTACTACAGTAGACGGAACGCCTCCGGTTTTATCCCCGTCATCAACAATAAGGTCAATTTTGGAGCCGAAAATATTTTTTATCTGCGAAACATTGTTCATACACGGTTCGCCGGATAAATTTACACTTGTAGAATAAATGGGTGCACCACACACTGAAATTACATTTCTAAGCCATTCATCTTGAGGACAGCGGAAAGCAACTGTATCAAAATTTCCACACGAATCCAGAACATGAACTATAATTGTAAGTGGACCTGGCCAAAGTGAATAGATTTTTTCGGGAATAACATCCCTTGTGTATTTTTTTATGTCTTCAGGTTTAGAAATAAGCTGAATAAATTTTTTATTTTCTTCCCGCCCCTTTATTTCTGCAATTTTTTTATCAGTATGATAAGAATAATGGCGGCCGTCTACGATTCCAGAAAACCCATAAACTGTATCTGTAGGCAGAATAACAACTTTTCCCCGGCGAATATAATCCGCAGCTATCATACAGGACTCTTTATCAGACTTGCGGCAAATCATAAACTGGAATTCCTCCTACAAAAACCTTATCTTTCTTTTTTTTAAAAAGACCTTTTTTAAAATCCAAACTCATGCAGTAAAAATATACAGCCAGAAATGCAATTATGCCACAAATTTTTCCAAACCATTCAGGCAAAAACTCCGGCTCTTCAGCTTTTACAGGCGTTCCAGGGTCACATATAAAATTTTCAGGCAGATAAAGCCCGTTTATTATCACTATTTTGTCGCCAGAAGCCACATATCCCAGTTTTTTAGCCAGACTGCCTATTACATCCATATCCTTTTCCAAAGCGGCATATTCCAAATTAAGGGTATCATTGATTTTTTGGATTTTTTCTGCAGAAACACTTAAAATTTCCTTCTGCTTAATCTGCTGTCTCTGGGCAAAAAAGCCATCACGCCCACAAAAAATAGTTATAAGGACATAAAAAAAAGTTCCGGCAAAAGCTGCCCACAAAAAACTGCATTTTTTCATAAACTGATTTTCGGCACGAACAATATTTTTTTTTAGCAGAGGATTTTATAAAAATACATAAACTAAAAATCTGCATCATAAATAGGGTAAAAAACAAATGGACTTTGGAACATTAAAGTGATAAAATCAATATGTTTCAGTTACGATAGCAAGACTTGAAAAATCTGCGTTTGAATAT
>CAMAFU010000123.1 GCA_945833725.1 uncultured Treponema sp. | reverse complement strand
ATCAGCGGAAAATTCTCTTCCACAATGATGCAGGACTGGGCAAACAAGGACCACGACCTTTTGACATGGCGGGAAGAAACTGGTGCCCTTCCTTTTGAAAAGAACGAAGAATCAAAAGAAGAAATTTCCGAGCAGGAATATTTTGACAAGGGAATCCTCATGGTTGCCATGGTTAAGGCCGGCTGCGAACTTGCATTCGAAACTATGGTTGATGCTGGAATCAAGGAAGAATCTGCTTACTACGAATCCCTCCACGAAGTTCCGCTCATTGCAAACCTTATTGACCGCAAGCGTCTCTACGAAATGAACAGGGTAATTTCCGACACCGCTGAATACGGCTGCTACCTGTTTGCAAGGGTTGCCGCCCCGATGATGGCAAAAGACCTTATGCCAAAACTTCATACAGATGTAATCGGCAAAGGCCTCGATGTTAAGGACAATGCTGTAAACAACACCCAGCTTGTTGCAGTAAATGCCGAAATCCGCAACCACCCAATCGAAGTTGTAGGCAGAAAGCTTAGAAGTTACATGACCAGTATGAAGCCTGTAATCTAATAAGCCTATATAATAAAACGGCAATTTTAAAGGGGCTGCCCTAGAAGTTATATAAAACTTCAAAAAGGGCAGCCCCTTTTTTTTGATTTAAGGTTTATTACAAACTTTAAAAACGGCTGAGTCAAGGCCCTGAGCGATAGCGTGCCTTGACCAGACGTATTTTTATTTTCAGTTTTTATGAATTGGAAAAGTCGCCGTAAAGAATATTTCCACCCTTGCCGTCTTTTTTGCCGCCACTGTCTTTTGCAGGTTCAATATAGCGGGTTTTTACTGTCATTTTTGATTTAATTTCGTCGAGAACAGGATTAAACACCCTGAGAATAAGTTCCAGCCCGTCTACGATATTACTGTCTCTATCGCAACATTCCTGAAGCTGTTCGTAAAAACTGAAAATTTCGTTATAAGTGTGATTAAGTTTTGTGTACTCTCTGTCATAAAGATCCGACTGTTTCAAAATGGCACCTCCAGATTTTCCTGTAAAAATGGAATAAAAAACCGTAAATTCAACTAAAAAAGCAATTTATAGAAAACACGGTTGATGTCAGTTAAATTATTAAACATATTTATGCGATTTTCAATTTTTTGCAGCCGTTTTTAGAAAAAAAATTTTCCTGCGGCAAGGATAGGAAGGGCGCCGCAGGCGTTCGGGGAAACGGTGGGCTTTAGACCGCCGTTTTCCCGAATGGAGCGCTTGACGCGGAACCCTGGATAGCCTGGTTTAGGGCTGCAGCCCTAAAGCCGCCCAAATAAACGATTCCTACACCACAAATCAGGATTTCCGCATTAAAATATAATTTTAACCATGGGCTTCCAGTCGCGACTGTTCAGTGCAAAACCGTGCTATTAGCACTACACGCTGATTGTGGCACGGGAATTTATATAATGCCGCTTACGCAGCATCCACAATCAGGGTGTTTTTGCCCTGACCATTCGCTCCTTCGCGCCCCAATTTTTCTCATCAATTTAATGCGGCAGCCCTACACCACAAATAAAAATCACTGTTAAAAACTGGCGAAAATATATATAATCTTTTGCTGTATGAAAAAGTTTATTCCCATTGCGTTCATTGTTGCTGCCGGTATTCTTGCGTTTTTTCTTATTTTTGGCAAAGCTTTTAGTCCAGAAGAAGAAATTTCCAGAGCAAGAACGGTTACGCCTCAGGTGTTTGGTGCCGATTCCGAAGAAAATTCCAGCGATTCTGAATACGATGATTTTGCAACCACTTCTTTTATTGAACTGGCCAACGACGAAACTTTAATGAGCGTTGTTACAATGGATGTAGACGGAGACGGTTTTGATGATCAGGTGAACATTGTTAAAACTTCAAAAAGTCCTTTCCTTACTCTTATAATCGGTCTTTATAATCCTCAGACAACTTCATATATACGCTCTTCCTGGATTAACACCAATATTTCTCAAATAAAAACTTTTGCCTGCACCAGCCTTGATGTAATAGGAAACCACAAAAACTCCCTTGTGTATCAGGGTATAACAGATTCCGGCTTTTCTGTTCTTCGCATTTACAACGGCGGCCGGGACAAAAAAGGAAATTTTACCCTTTCCCTTATTGGCGAATTTGAATCCGACGGCACAATATTCATACAGCAGCAGGAAAGAAACGAAGCCTACGAATTAAGCCGCACAAAAGGCGAAAGTTTTCCTGTATGGGTTTATTCTTCCGACACCACAGAAGAATCGCAGAGTCTTGACCAGATTCAAACAATGTACGACTGGAGCGAAGAAGAAAAATGTTATGTGGAAGTAAAGAAAATCCGCGTAGCCGGGAGTCGTCTGGCTGCAAAGGAATTGGCAAGAATTCAGGATGGATCAACGGAAACATTCGAAAAATTTCTGGACGGTTTGTGGTATAAAACTTCTGTTTCCGGCGAAAACATGCGCTATCTGTTTTTTGACCACCTTAATCGGGAAATTATTTTTCAATATCAGGACTCGGAGGAAGTATACTCCTGGCTCGAAAGTAAACTACGGAGGAACGGAATATACTTTTCTTCAGTCAATAAATCTATCGGAAACCTTCAGCGCCGTTTCGACATTTCCCTTGTCGGCATAGACGAAATACGAATAAGGATTCAGGATGATGTGCGGATGATTATTGGTGAAAGTACGCTGTGGGACGGAAATTATAAAAAACTCACCACAAAAAAAGCCGCTTCGCCTCAGCCAAAAGAAAAAGATATTTTGGATTTGCTTGTTTCTCAAAAAAACTGGCTTACACGGGATGGAAAATATTTTCAGTTTGAAAAAAATTCTTACAGCTATAAAGACGACAACATTCAGGACAGCGGAAATTTTCTTCCAGTGCAGATTTCAGGCAAACTTCTGCTGCAGTTTAAAAGCGGCCAGGACTCAAAAGTTATGAACGGCTACTACGAAATAAACTTTGGAACAAAAACTGTTAAAAAAACAGACAGAAGAGGCCGCGTAACAGAAGAAACAGTTACCGACAGAGAAACTGTTGTATTGCAGCCAGTAAACGCCACACCGGAAAATTACTTTCCAAAAGAAATGCCGGCTTTAATTCTAAAAAAAGCACCGGACAATGCAGAAAACTTAAAATCTTAAATGTTGCTTCTGTTGCCGTCGCTGTAATCGTCGTCTTCTACAGTATCATCAATAAAATCGTCTTCTTCCATAGATGATTTTTCTTCGAGATACCGCTTGAAAATTTTTACGGCTTCCTCTTTTTCAAGGTCAAATTCTTCCATAAGTTCCCGGACAATCATTCCCTTGGAAAATTCTTCTTCTTCCAAAGGTTTTATAAAAGAAACATAGTAATCAAAATCATCGCCGTCATCATAGCCAGAAGAAGAAAATTCAAAATCACTGTCGAACATAATACACTCCAAAGAAGAAAGACTTAAAAACAGACAGCAAAAAGAATATACCAAAGTTTCCCGATAATCAACAATATGTTTAATTCCGGCATTGCGCCTTCATTCAAATTAACATCAGACAAAGTCTGGTGTTAATTTGAACGCTTCGCGCTGCTCCAATCCGGGCTACGATTTTTATCCATTCAAAAAAAAAAGCAGCCGATGAAAATCATCAGCTGCAAACAATCACTTTTTAACGGGTATAAAACAAGCCGAAAATTTTTCAGCCGTAGACAAATTATTCTTCGTTAAATACAGGTGTCGACAAATATCGGTCTCCAGTGTCTGGAAGAAGAACAACAATATTTTTACCTTTGTTTTCTTCTTTTTTTGCAACCTGAACGGCAGCCCAAAGAGCAGCACCAGAACTTATGCCTGTTAAAACACCTTCCTTTTTTCCAATAAGGCGGGCTGCTTCAAAAGCATCTTCATTTTCTACAGGAATAATTTCATCGTAAATTTTCGTATCCAAAACTTCCGGTACAAAACCTGCTCCAATTCCCTGAATTTTATGCGGACCTGCAGCCCCTCCAGAAAGGACAGGAGAAGATTTCGGTTCAACGGCCACAACTTTTACATCCGGCTTTTTTGACTTTAAAAATTTTCCGACTCCTGTAACAGTGCCTCCAGTTCCAACACCAGCTACAAAAATATCAACATTTCCGTCTGTATCTTCCCAAATTTCAGGTCCTGTTCCTTCAAAATGGGCTTTTGGGTTTGCAGGATTTACAAACTGTCCTGCAATAAAACTGTCGGGAATGGAAGCCTTTATTTCTTCTGCCTTTGCAATAGCTCCCTTCATTCCTTTTGCTCCTTCCGAAAGCACAAGTTCTGCACCGTACGCTTTCATCAAAAGCCGCCGCTCAACAGACATGGAATCTGGCATAACAATAATAACCCTGTAACCACGGCTGGCAGCCACAGAAGCAAGACCGATTCCCGTATTGCCGGAAGTAGGCTCAATAATTACAGTAGATTTTTTTAATATGCCGCTTTTTTCAGCTTCATCCAGCATCGACTTTGCAACCCTGTCTTTTACCGAACCTGCCGGATTAAAATATTCAAGTTTTGCAATAAGGCGGGCATTCAAATTAAAATGCTGTTCAATGTGGGTAAGCTCCAGCAATGGAGTATGCCCGATTAATTCATCTGCATGCTTAAAAATTCTTGACATAACAAACCTCAACAAAAATGTATTTTTAGATATTTACGGCATCAAAACCACGCTTTAAATCATCAATGATGTCTTCGTAATGCTCTGTACCTATAGAAAGACGAATTGTACTCTGCGTAATTCCCTGATCTTCCAGTTCTGCTTCAGAAAGCTGGCTGTGTGTAGTTGTAGCAGGATGAATTACAAGAGACTTTACATCTGCAACATTTGCAAGAAGACTGAAAATCTTTAAATTATCAATAAATTTCCAGGCTTCCTCTTTTCCACCTTTAATTTCAAAAGTAAAGATGGAAGCTCCCCCAAACGGAAAATATTTTTCGTAAAGTTCGTGATCAGGATGATCTTTTAACGACGGGTGATTTACTTTCTTTACCTTAGGATAATTTTTAAGGAATTCTACAACTTTTTTTGTATTTTCAACATGACGGTCAAGACGCAGGCTTAAAGTTTCCGTTCCCTGCAAAAGAAGGAATGCATTAAACGGACTTATTGTTGCCCCTTCATCCCTTAAAAGAATTGCCCGAATGTAAGTAACAAAGGCAGCAGGTCCTACAGCATCGGCAAAACTTATACCGTGGTAACTTGGATTGGCATTGGAAATAAGAGGGAATTTTCCAGATTCTTTCCAGTTGAATTTACCGGAATCAACAATTATTCCCCCAAGGGTTGTTCCATGACCACCAATAAATTTTGTGGCAGAGTGAACTACAATATCTGCACCATGTTCAAACGGACGGATTAAATAAGGAGTTCCAAAAGTATTGTCAACAACAACAGGAACACCGTGTTTGTGGGCAATAGCCGCAAGTTTATCAATATCAGGAATGTCGGAATTAGGATTTCCCAAAGTTTCAAGATAAAGAGCTTTTGTGTTGTCTTTAAAAGCTGCTTCAACTTCCGCCAGATTATGAGCATCAACAAAAACTGTTTCTACACCGAAATCCTTTAATGTATGAGCCAAAAGATTGTAAGAACCACCATAAATTGTTTTCTGGGAAACAATATGACCGCCTTTTTGAGCCAAAGCCTGAATTGTGTAGGTAATTGCAGCCGCTCCAGAAGCAACAGCCAATGCAGCCACACCGCCTTCCAACGCCGCAATTCTTTTTTCCAGAACATCCTGAGTAGAATTAGTAAGGCGTCCGTAAATGTTACCGGCATCTGCAAGGGAAAACCTGTCCGAAGCATGTTTTGAATTATGAAAAACATAGGAAGTTGTCTGATAAATCGGAACTGCCCGTGAATCTGTAACAGGATCAGCCTGTTCCTGACCTACATGTAACTGAAGTGTTTCAAAATGAAGTTTATCTGCCATAATTGTATTTCTCCTAAAATCAATAATA
>CAMAFU010000122.1 GCA_945833725.1 uncultured Treponema sp. | reverse complement strand
AAAAATTGATTTTTTTTTAATTTCACTAGAATCACCAGCGCAAACGCATTATTAGTTGTTATGATAAAAAATAATCGCTAGATAATAAGAAAATTCTTATGTTTTCCAAGGCATTTTCTTAAAAAAAATATAGTGTTTTTTAATGATAAAATTTAATGCAGGCAATAAAATTAACGCCATAAAGAAAGCACAAGCTTTTTTAATCTATTTTTACTGGCTGAATCAGTATATGCAAAATACTGAAAGCCTTCCGCTAACAAGATATTTTTAGCGGTACTAAGGAGGTAAACATGAAAAAAACTTCAAAAACCATTATGGTTCTTATTTGCATTACTGCATTAGGAACATCATCTGCATTTGCCAGAAAAAACAACAGAGGCAGACAGCAGCCTCTTCCCCAGCAAGCTTCCTGCACAAATTTTTGTGGAAGAGGCGGAATGAAAAATGAATCCGAAAAAGTTGTTATTGGAACTGTAAAATCAGCAGATTCAAAATCCATGACTGTTGTTATTACAGATACAGAAGGAAAAGACCAAAAAATATCTGTTACACCATTTACACGAATTCACACTTGTATGCAGCCTCAAAACCGCAGCAGAACGCAAAACATGCTCCCTGAAATGCTTACAATTGGCGACTTAAGAAAAAATGAATGGGTAATGATAAAGTTTTTCGATACAGAAACATCCATACCTTCTGCAAGCAAAATTCTTGTAAACAGGAACTCCCTTTCCGAAAAAGAACTGGAAACAATAAATGCCAAATAAAAAATAACTTTGCAAAAAAAAATGCCTGTGCAGACTTAAAAAATATTTAAAAGTCAGCACAGGCAATAATTTTTGTTCAGTAAAAAATACAGATTATTTGTTTACTTTATCTTTCAAAGCTTTTCCAGCCTTGAATTTAGGTGATTTTGACGCAGCAATAGTAATAGTTTCGCCAGTTTTTGGATTTCTACCTTTTCGTTCACCACGAACACCAACAGAAAAAGTACCAAAACCAATAAGAGAAACATCATCGCCTTTTTCCAGCGCAATTGAAACATTCTCAACAAAAGCTTTAAGGGCTGCTTCTGTGTCTTTTTTTGTAAGACCGGCACTTTTTGCCATTGCATCAATCAATTCTGACTTGTTCATTTTAACTCCTCTTTTAAGTCAATAAATTTAAAAATCACAAAGGTATAAATTACACCCCGTAACTTTAAGTTTAAAACAAATTCACCTATATATCAATATTTTAAAAGTAGAATGTAAAGAAAAAACTGATTATGATTTTTAAACCAACTCACCCTGCAAATCCCACTCACCGGCATTCTCTTTTCCCAGAAGGCTGGAAATAATTTTCACTTTTACCAGACTGCCAGGAGAAGGCACATTCTGTCCGTTTAAAACAGGAATTCGGCAATGAAGAAAATTATCTGTAACAACATGAACAATATTGTTTTTCAGAAGGAGATTCGGTTTATGCACATTTTCAAGAATTCCATAAAGTGTTTTACCAAAAAAATACGAATAATATTTTTCTTTGGCAGATTTATTAAACTCTTCCAACGCAGCTACCCGTTTTTTTGAAATAGAATTTGGAACCATAGGCCGCATATTATAAGCTTCTGTTCCTTTTCTTGCACTAAAAGGAAAAGCATGAACAAAAGAAAACCCACAGTCATCAAGCATTTTTAGCGTAAGATTAAAATCTTCATCAGTTTCGCCGGGGAATCCTGTTATTATGTCACAGGCAAGAAATGGATTTTCCTTAACCTTTTTTAAAATCCTGCAAGCATCATATACTGCCTGAATTTTGTATGGCCGCTTCATTTTTGCAAGAATTTTATCGCTTCCACTTTGCACCGAAAGATGAAAATGAGGACATATTCTTGAATCAGCAAGTATTTCACCTAATTCTTCATTAACAATTTCAGGATACAGACTGGAAATTCTAATCCGAATACCGGATGTATTCTGCAAGATTAATTTTAATAACCCTGCAAACAATATTTTTTTTCCGTTCCAGACACTTTCATATTGAGCAATATTCACTGTTGTAATTACAACTTCATTATAGCCGGACTTTTCTATATTCTTTATCTGCTCTATTACTTTACCGGCATCAAGACTTACAGATTTTCCTCTGGCAATACGAATGGCACAATATGTACATATACAGTTGCACCCATCCTGAATTTTCACAGATGCTCTGGAATGATGCAAAAAATCAGCGGGAACAAGACTAAAAGGTTCAACTGCAGAATTATTTGAAAGACTGATATATTTTCCAATAAAAAAATTATTGATTTTTTCTGCCAGTTCACACCCAATAAGTTCTTTCTGTGCCAAAATAAATTCAGGAAGATAAGAAATTTTACCTTTAAGTTGCCCCCCAAGTACACAAACCCGCTTATCAAGTTTTGATATTTCTTCAGGGTTGTTTTGAGCATAACAACCTGTAACAAGCACAGCAGCCTGAGGAAATTTTAAAAGTAAAAGCCTTATAATTCGTCTGGCCTTCTGTTCAGCCTTTGCAGTAACTGTACATGTATTTATTACGGTAAGAATTACATTATGATTACATTCCGTTTCTGCCGTTACAGGAGTCATGGAAACAGCAAAACCGGCCTTGCTAAAATAGGAAGCCATTCCCTCTGTTTCAACCTGATTAAGCTTACATCCGAGAGTTTCAAAATGAACAGTCAATTTCATAAAGCAATCAAAAAATTTAACGGAGTCTGGAAGTAACCCTAACCTTTCCCCGTTCAGCATCATGTTGGGAAGGATTCAACTCCAGAGCCTTATTATATGCCTGAAGTGCCAGATCGTAATTTCCGGCCATTTCTCTTGCATAACCGCACCGAGTCCACCAATAGTCAACTGTAGGTTCTGTATGTACAGAAGCTGTAAAGGAAATATCCGCATGATTATACATTCCCCGCCGGATATAAATTTCACCCATATAGTAATAGGCATTTCCTATTCTGGAACCATTTGCCGGAACATTAGCCAAATAAAGTTGAAAAAGTTCCAAGGCCTCCGTATTTTTTCCAAGGTAAAATTTAGCTTCAGCTTGAATTTCAATAAGCCTTACATCTGTTGAATTAAGTTTTCTGGCTTCAGCAGAACGGACTTCAGCTTCGGCATACTGTCTGTTCCTTACAAGGCTCCAGCACAAAACACAGTAAGAATCAATATTTGAAGGATCTTCTATAATTTCCTGTTCACATATTTTTATTGCTTCTGCGTACCGAGCCTGTCTGTAAAGAACAAGGGCATCAGCTCTTTCAGAAAAACAAAAAGAAGATGAAAAAATGAGCAAAAGACAAACCAGACAATTTTTTTTCAATATTTTTTGAATCATTTTAATCCACCATAGTACACTTTCCAGAAAATCTTGACCCCGGCTCTAAAACTACCTGCTTTGCAGTTATATCACCGGAAACAGAACCGGAAGATGTTACAAAAACAATGTCAGATGCCGTAATATTTCCTTCAATTTTGCCCCTGACAAGTACACGGCCAGCATAAATTCCTGCACTAACAAAAGAATCTGTATCCACAACCAGATCGCTTGTTGCATCAATGGACCCAAAAACTTTACCGCGAATAAGAAAAGGTTTTGTAAACTTTATGTTGCCTTTAAATACAATATCAGGAGCTAAAATTGTATCAAAATCCTCTTCTTCAAGATCAAATAAATCCGTATCTTTTACATCAAACATTGTTATAATTTATCCCCATAAAATAAACAGGTCAATAAACAAAAACCATCAGAATAAACGCATTAGAAAAAATAATTTAAAACACAGTCTTACGGCCGCAACTGTTCAGTCAAAACCGTAATGTCTATTCATAAACTAATCAAGAGCTGCAGCACCTGTATTCATATTTGCCAGGAATGCTTTATTATCCTTGCTCTTTTTCATCTGCGTAAGAATAAGTTCCATAGTTTCAACATCTTCCATAGGACTTATAACTTTTCTAAGTATCCATATTTTTTGAAGTTCATCTTCTGTAAGCAGAAGCTCTTCTTTTCTTGTGCCGGATTTCTTTATGTTGATGGCAGGGAAAATTCTTCTTTCGGCAAGTCTTCTGTCAAGATTAATTTCAGAGTTGCCGGTACCTTTAAACTCTTCAAAAATTACTTCATCCATACGGCTGCCTGTTTCAATAAGAGCTGTAGAAATAATAGTTAAAGAACCGCCTTCCTCAATATTTCTGGCAGCACCAAAAAACCTTTTAGGTTTATGAAGGGCATTGGAATCCACACCGCCAGACAAAACTTTTCCAGAAGTCGGAACAGTTATGTTATAAGCCCTGGCAAGACGCGTAATTGAATCAAGTAAAATAACAACATCTTTTTTGTGTTCTACAAGGCGTTTTGCCTTTTCCAAAACCATTTCTGCAACCTGAACATGGCGAGTTGCCTGTTCATCAAAAGTAGAAGAAATAACCTCCCCTTTTATTGCCCTTTCCATTTCCGTAACTTCTTCAGGACGCTCATCAATAAGCAGCACAATCAGATACACTTCCGGGTTATTTGCTGTAATGGCATTGGCAATTTTCTGCATAAGAATAGTTTTACCGGCTTTTGGAGGAGCAACAATCAAAAGACGCTGACCTTTTCCAATAGGAGCAAAAAGATCTGCAATTCTTCCTGAATATTCATCGCTTACAGTTTCAAGACGAAGTTTCTGGTTTGGATAAAGAGGTGTAAGATTTTCAAAAGGAACCCTGGTCTGTGCAACTCTCGGCTCGTCAAAATTTACGCTTTCGATTCTAAGCAGGGCAAAGAACTTCTCACCTTCTTTTGGAGAACGAATCTGTCCATAAACAGTATCTCCTGTTTTCAAATTAAACAGTCGTATCTGGCTTGGACTAATATAAATATCATCAGGTCCCGGCAAATAACTGTTCTGCGGAGATCTTAAAAAACCATATCCGTCAGGAAGAATTTCCAAAGCACCGGACGCAAAAATAAGACCACCAGTTTCTGTATGAGCTTTAAGTATAAAGAAAATAACTTCCTGCTTTTTTTTGGAAGGAATATCTTCCTCCGGGCAGCCATATTTTATTGCCATACTTCTTAATTCCGGCATACTCATCTTTGTAAGATCGTTTATAAGAAGCCTTGGTTTTGATTCATATTCTTCAGGATTTTCGATAATCTGAGCCTGAGCGGTAGCTTCGTCTCTGGCAGCATTTCTGGCAGCGATTCTGTCTTTGTACGACTGACGGTTATATTGACGCTGAGGTCTTTCCGTATAAGACCGTTCATTTTCAGGCCTAAAGGCAGGATTTTCCGTTTTTGAGGAAACAACACGCCGCCGAGGTCGCACAACAACTTTTACAGGAGCAACCTCACTTCCTTCAGCCTGAATATTTTCTGAATTTTCACCTTCAGAATTCACCGAATCACCTTCAGTTTCAGAAGCAAAAGAATTGTTTTCAACAGTTTCAGTCTGCTCAGTTTTTTTAAATCCTTCATCTTCATTAGAAGACACCCCTGGACTTTCAAAAGACTCTGGCTGAACATCAAATTCCAACTGACTTGAAGAATCATCTTTTTTTAAAGAGTCTTCAGACTTGTCCACAAAACGGCGCTTAATCAAAGCCATTTTACCGTACTCCCATAAAAAATTAAAATAATAAATATAGAATCAAAAATCGAATTAATAATTAAAAATTACTGGGCGGCTTTTTGACCAGTCTGCCTGCGCATACAGGTCAAAAACCGGGCTTTGCAGGGTTCCGCTACCGCTTCATTCGACGCAGCAAAGCTGCTTACGAACTGTCTTACGACAGCCCTTTCAATCCCTGCCGCAAAAAAACGCATAACATAAAATATAAGTCTGCAACGCAAACTGTAAAAAATAATGTCAGCTAAAAAATAGCCGATAAAAATTCAAAGCTAAAAAAAAGAAAAGACATTTAGGTATACAATTCCTTATAAAGTTCCAAAAGCAACACCTGTGCTGCCTGGAAAATAAA
>CAMAFU010000121.1 GCA_945833725.1 uncultured Treponema sp. | reverse complement strand
GGATTCCCAGCTTTTTGTTGCGGCCGGGGCTGCATATTCTGCAGAAAAAAAATATTCCTGTGTTTCTGCGGAAACAAAAAAAACTTTTCCTACAATGGCAAAATTCCGGGAAAGCCTTAAAAATCTTGAAGGTGCGGAAATGAATGAAGTTCAGCGTCTTGAACCTTTGTTTGCCAGCGAAAGTGAATTAAAGGAATTTCGGGAAAGACATGCAAAAGACAAGGCCAAAAGAGGAGATCTTTCCAAAGAGTCCGGTCCTCTTTTCCTTGGGCTGGATGCCGGTTCAACTACAACAAAAGCCGTGCTTATAAACAAAAAAGGTGAAATTCTATGGGATTTTTACGATGTAAACGGTGGTAATCCTGTTGAACTTGCTGTTAGGGTTTTAAAGAACCTTTATTCAATTCTTCCGAAAAACTGCTATATTGCAAGATCTGTTTCTACAGGTTACGGAGAAGCTCTTTTTCAGGCAGCTTTGGGTGTTGATTCAGGGGAAGTTGAAACCATAACTCACTACAGGGCTGCGGAATTTTTTGTGCCTGGAGTTGAATTCCTGCTTGATATAGGCGGCCAGGACATGAAGTGCCTTAGAATGAAGGACGGGGCCATTACTTCAATTCAGCTTAACGAAGCCTGTTCTGCAGGGTGCGGTTCTTTCCTTGCCAATTTTGCAAATTCCATGAATCTTGATATTACGGAATTTTCGGCAAAAGCCCTTATGGCAAAAAAGCCTGTTGATTTGGGATCCAGATGTACTGTATTTATGAACAGCCGTGTAAAGCAGGCGCAAAAGGAAGGTGCAACAATTGCCGACATTTCTGCAGGACTTTCCTATTCGGTAATTAAAAATGCCCTCTTTAAAGTAATAAAACTTCGCCGGGCTTCTGAAATTGGTACAAAGGTTGTTGTACAGGGTGGAACATTCTATAACGATGCCGTTCTGCGGGCCTTTGAAAAAATTGCCGGCATTGATGTTTTCCGTCCTGATGTTGCAGGCTTAATGGGTGCTTACGGTTCAGCCCTTATTGCATACGACCAGTGGTGCGACCTTACTGCTCCAAAACCTGGTCAGGAACAAGGCTGGATTCCTCCTAAAGTTGTTTCCAATATTGCCACCCTGGAACAGCTTGAATCGTTTAAGGTTGATCTTGATCTTACCCGGTGCGGCGGATGTCAGAATAACTGTCTTCTTACAATAAATACTTTTTCTGCAAACGGTACAAAACGCCGGTTCATTACTGGAAACCGATGCGAAAAAGGACTTGAGCGTCATCAGGTTAAAGATTCTGCTCTTGTGGACGGTTCAAATAAAACGAATACTGGTGTGGAAGAAACTCCTTTTGAACTTCCAAATCTTTTTGACTGGAAATATAAGCGGCTTTTCAATCATTATGTTCCTCTTAAACCGGAACAGGCTCCTATGGGCAGCGTAGGAATTCCCCGTGTTCTTAACATGTACGAAAACTATCCGTTGTGGTTTACCATGTTCACAAAACTGGGATTTCAGGTAAAACTCAGTCCTCGTTCCAGCAGAATGATTTATGAAAGGGGAATCGATTCAATTCCTTCTGAATCTGTATGTTATCCTGCAAAAATAAGTCACGGTCATATTGAGTCTCTTATAAAAATGGGATGCAGTTTTATTTTTTATCCGTGCATTCCTTACGAAAAAATTGAAGATTTAGGTGCCGGTAACCATTATAACTGCCCTGTAGTTACTTCTTATCCTGAAGTTTTAAAGCACAATCTGGACAGCATAGAAGAAAACAAAAATTTAACCTTTATGAATCCGTTTCTGCCGATTTACGATAAACCAAGGCTTAAGGAACGGGTTTTTGAAGAACTTCATAAAATTTTTCCTGTTTTAACAAAAGAACAGGTTTACGAGGCTGTTGAAGACGGCTGGAAAGAGCAGGAACAGTTTAAGGCTGATACAAGAAATGCGGCTGAAGATGCCCTGGAACAGCTTGTAGTAAGCGGAGGAAGCGGAATTGTACTTGCCGGTCGTCCTTATCACCTGGATCCGGAAATTAACCACGGAATACCGGAAATGATTCATGGGCTTGGGCTTGCTGTTTTTACGGAAGATTCTGTGGCTCACCTTGGTGCTGTTGAACGGCCTTTGCGTATTGTTGATCAGTGGACTTATCATAACAGGCTGTATCGTGCTGCAAGTTTTGTTGCCGGAATGCCCAATCTTGAACTTGTTCAGCTTACTTCTTTTGGCTGTGGTCTTGATGCTGTTACGGCAGATCAGGTTGATGAAATAATGAAAGCAAAAGGAAGAATGTATACGCTTATAAAAATTGATGAAGGCTCTAATCTTGGAGCTGTTAGAATCCGCATACGCTCCCTTATTGCCGCCGTAAAAGCCCGTCAGCGGAACAGAAAAAAGATTCCTGCAAAGAGCAGTGCATATCAGCGGGTTGTTTTTACGGAAGAAATGAAAAACGAATATACAATTCTTTGTCCTCAGCTTTCTCCAATTCACATGCGTCTTTTGGAAGCGGCCTTTAAATATTCCGGTTACAATCTTGTTGTTCTTGACGCCGTTGACCCGAAAGCTGTAGATGCCGGTTTAAAATATGTAAATAACGATGCCTGTTATCCTTCTATTCTTGTTGCCGGTCAGATGATGCATGCTTTGGAAAGCGGAAAATACGACATTAACAAAACGGCTCTTCTTATAAGTCAGACTGGAGGAGGATGCCGGGCTACGAATTACATTGGTTTTATCCGTCGTGCCTTAAACGATGCAGGCTGGGGGCAGGTTCCCGTTATTTCCCTGAATGTTGTAGGACTGGAAAAAAATCCTGGATTTAAATTTACAGTTCCTATGGTTCACAGGGCCTTAATGGGTGCTTTTATAGGCGACCTGTTGATGAGGGTTTTGTACCGGGTGCGTCCTTACGAAAAAGTTCCTGGAAGTGCCAATGCCCTGTACGAAAAATGGAACGAGCGGGCTGTAAAACAGTTAAAGTCTCTGTCAATTGCAGGCTACCATAAAATAATCCGCGGCATTGTAAGGGATTTTGACCGGCTTCCGATTCTTCCTGTAAAAAAGCCTCGTGTAGGTGTTGTCGGGGAAATACTTGTAAAATTTCATCCTACGGCAAACAACGATATGGTAAATGTTATCGAAAAAGAAGGTGCTGAATGTGTTATGCCTGATTTGATGGATTTTGTTTTCTATACAATGGCAACAAGTAAATTCAGAACGGAAGAACTGGCATTCGGCAAAAAAGAACTTCGCAAAGGAAAACTAATAATCAGCTTCCTGAACCTTTACCGCCGCTACATGATAAAATGCCTTAAAAAAAGCCGCAGGTTTGATTATCCTGTAAATATCTGGAAAATGCAGAAAACTGTAGAGGGTATTGTTCAGCTGGGAAATATTTCCGGAGAAGGCTGGTTCCTTACAGC
Source organism: uncultured Treponema sp. (assembly GCA_945833725.1). Classification (GTDB taxonomy): domain Bacteria; phylum Spirochaetota; class Spirochaetia; order Treponematales; family Treponemataceae; genus Treponema_D. Next base: position 2,568 of record CAMAFU010000121.1, on the reverse strand, counting down.
AGAGATGATAGAACTTATTCATTCCGGGGCTCCGTCCATTGCCTGCGTTCAGCCTTTTGCCTGTCTGCCGAATCATATAACAGGAAAGGGAATGATAAAAGAATTAAGGAGAAAATTCCCGGAAGCCAACATAAGCGCCATTGACTACGATCCGGGAGCTTCGGAGGTTAATCAGCTTAACAGGCTTAAACTTCTGCTCAGCAATGCTCCTGTGGGCAAAAATCCAGACGAAATGAAAAACGGAAAAATCTGGACAAAAAACGGACCGGTGGAGCCTGTAGTTCAATATGCTTCCGGCGGAAATCAGTTTGTTGATACGGATCCTGTTGATTCAAAAAATTCTGTGCCTGCTCAAACTGCTGAACTTTAATGATTTTCGGGGTAATTTCAAATGAAAAAAATAAAAAGAAATTTAGTTTTATTTTTTCTTGCATTGGTTGGGGTTGCCCCTGTTTCTGCCAGTTTTGACAGTTTTAAGGTTCCTTCTTCATCTTCAATCCGTAAGGAAATTTTAGATGACTGGCTTTTGCCTTCTCTGGATGAACTTCGTACAAAAGCTCCGGAAATTCACCGTAACGAAACTGGTCAGGAATTTCAGGTTCGCCTGGAAGAAACAGACGGCTTTTTTGCTGTAATAATTGCCCCGAAAGTTGAGGCTGAGGTTGAAGTTTATACGGAAAACGGAGTAGAAGTCCGCGTTGAAGACGAATATCCTGCAGATTCATCTGGAAGCTGGGTTTTAATTAAGAACTCTAAAACAGGGCAGATTGAAAAAATAAAAATGTATTTTACGGCCAGCAGCAACATGTACATTCAATTTTCTCCCGAAAAAACTGCCCTTGGCAAAAATTCAAAAAAAACACTGGGTGATTTTATTATTGATGATTTGTATGCCTGTAAAGGTGTAAAAATTGGAATTCCCGTTGAATTTCTGTACACCGCATCTTTTAGGGAAGTTTTTTTAATGACTGAAAAAACTTTTCCATGGAAATATGCGGACTGTCAGAAGGGACAGTTTCATTCAAAGTTTCAGATGATTGGCGTAATCCGAAAGAATATGGGAAGATTTGTTTATCTTGAAGATTCCTGTTTTGATGAAAAAGGTGAACTTATAAATATTTCCGATGGACAGAAAAAAAATCTTCAGGGAGAAGAAATCGAAAATTTAAAGGATAAATTGCCCCTTGACGATGCCGGTTTTTTAAAATGGGTAATTGACGGGCTTGTTATTCCTGTTGCCGGAAACGGTCTTTACAGGCAGCCTCTTGTGGTTAAGACAATGAATTACAATTCCGTAGGTCTTGGCGGCATTCTTGATGAAAAAATTGACTTGTCTTTTACTTTGGACTGGTGCAGGAATCTTGCGGCCGCAGCATTTTCTTTAAGCTCCGGCAGAAATTATTTTTGGAACGAAGCCGGCGTTGATGTAAATATTGAACCGTTTGCCAGTGTTGTCTGTGATAAAGGAAATTCCCAGACGCCCGGCTACATTAAAAATTCCGGGTACAAAATTTCTATATTGCCTGCTCTTTTACAGGTTTTATCTTCTCTGGAACCTTCATACTGTTATCTTGCTGCTGTAAAAACGTCTTTTAGGGAGCAGGGACTGCCAGAGTTTTTTGCCTTTAATAAATGTGCCCTTCTTCTGCCATTTTATGACGACAACGGCCGATTCAACTGTGTAGTTTTTGAAGGCGGAAAAGAATACACCCTGAAAAATTTTATTGAAAGCAATGAAAATGCCTTTGTTCACCTTTCAAGGGTTCTTTCTTCTTCAAAATTTTATCCGGAACCGTAAAATCTCTCGCCGTAAGAAGTTAAGTCTAAATATAGAACATATATCCGTCTGTTTCCCGGCTTTTTTCCGTTATTTTTTCCAAGGTGATGGAATCTACATATTCGTTGATCGTTTTATCAAATCCCTGCCAAAAATCTTCGTTTCCTTTTGTTTTAACGGTTTTTCCTTCATTTACACCTCCCGGAGAAAGGTTTCCTTCCATAGCCCGTAGAATTTCGCCGGCAGTGTATTCTTTTGGCGATTTTACCAGCCGGTAGCCTCCGTTATTTCCCCTTAAACCTTCTACAAGGCCTGCTTTGCTAAGCTGAATTAAAATCTGTTCCAGATATTTTACCGACAGATTCTGTTTTTGAGAGATTTTTTTCATGGGAACAAAAGATCTGTCATTCTGCTCTGCAAGAACTTCCATAGTTATAAGCGCGTATTTTCCTCGTGTACTTATTCTAAGCATTTTTCCTCCTGTAAAAATCCTGCATTACCGTTGAGTCTAAATTCTGCATCGCCAGTGCAAAAGCCACAGACAAAAAACTTTCTGCCGGCGGCAATGTTAAAAATGTAAGCAATACCTATTGACATAGTAGGTAATTAAGTTTATAAACAACATACTGTTAATAACCTAGTAAGTCAATAGGTAATCACTAAGGGAAAGACATTATAAGTATTAAAAATTGCCATAATGGGAAAATGTGCAGAAAACCAGGAGGATATATGGCTGGATTAAAACTTGAAAATTTATTTGCAGATGATGAAAATCTGGATCCGACAGCTTT
>CAMAFU010000120.1 GCA_945833725.1 uncultured Treponema sp. | reverse complement strand
GAAGCCGTAAGTTTAATGCGCAGAACTGTAGGCACATCTCTTGGTGTAAAAGCCAGCGGTGGAATTCACTCTTTTGAAGAAGCCGTTTCCATGGTTAATGCCGGTGCAACAAGGTTGGGCTGTTCGGCCAGCTTAAAAATCATAAAATAAATAAAAACGCAAATGGAAAACGAAAACAAACTGAAAAATTCCCGGTTGGGAAAAGATAAAATTTCTGTACTTATGGTAAAACTTGCTGTTCCATCAGTTCTGGCCTATTTGGTGAACATTCTTTACAACATTGTCGATAGAATTTATATAGGTCATATAGTTTCTGCTGCCGGGGAAGAAGGTCTTGCTTTAACTGGATTGGGAATATGTCTTCCTGTAATTCAGCTTATATCGGCTTTCAGTGCTTTTGCAGGAACTGGTGGTGCTCCTCTTGCTTCCATAGAGCTGGGAAAAAGTGAAACAGCTCCCTCTGCCAAAAAAAATGCCGGTAAAATTCTTTCAAATGCTTTTCTGCTTCTTTTATTTTTTTCATTCATTCTTACGGTATTTTTTTACTGCTTTAAAGAACCAGTTCTTATGTTTTTTGGAGCCAGCAGCAAAACTCTTCCCTATGCAGATGATTATCTTTCCACTTATCTGGTTGGCACTGTTTTTGTTCAGCTTTCTTTAGGGTTGAATCCTTTTATTTCCTGTCAGGGAAAGGCAAAAACGGCTATGTTCTCAATTTTGCTTGGTGCTGTTCTTAATATTATTCTCGATCCTATATTTATTTTTAAATTGGGATGGGGCGTAAAGGGGGCTGCAGCTGCAACAATTATTTCTCAGGGAGCATGTTGTCTTTGGATTATGCTTTTTCTTCTTTCTTCCCGCTCTTCTATAAAACTGACTTTTAAAGAAATAAAACTGGATTTTTCAATTATAAAAAAAACTAGCCGGCTGGGACTGTCGCCTTTTATAATGCAGTCAACGGAAAGTGCCATATTTGTAGTTTTTAATTCAGGACTTCAGAAATATGGCGGTGATTTATATGTAGGCGCAATGACAATAATGCAAAGTGTAATGCAGATAATATGTATTCCGGCAATGGGATTTTCAAACGGTGTCCAGCCCCTTATTTCCTATAATTTTGGAGCACAGAAATATGAGCGGGTCACAGAAACTGTGCGAAAACTTCTTTTGGTAAACGGAATAATGACTTTGGCTTTAGTCGCTTCTGCATCGTTTTTTCCAAAGACTTTTGCATCCATGTTTACGCAAAGTTCTAAAATTCTTGAACTTGTAGAAAAACTCCTGCCGTTTTACATCGGGGGAATGTGGCTCATGTGGATTCAAAATTCAGCCCAAATAACTTTTGTTGGAATAGGAAACGCAAAAACTTCAATTTTTATTGCCTGCCTTAGAAAACTCATACTTTTAATTCCTCTTGCTTTAATCCTGCCGCTTTTTTTTGGTGCAGACGGAATTATTTTTGCCGAGCCTGTAGCTACATTATGTTCAGCCTGTACAAGCGGAATCCTTTTATTAAAACAATACAGAAAGTTTCAGGAATCAATAAATGAAAAAAAATATAAAAATAATTAAAAAATGTCCTTTTTTGTGTAGACACTTTTAGAGCAAAATGTTAGTATATCTAGCGTTACGGGATGTAGCGCAGCTGGTAGCGCGCTTGGTTTGGGACCAAGATGTCGCAGGTTCGAATCCTGTCATCCCGATAAACCTGCCTTAAATAGGCGGGTTTTTTTTTGCCTTTTAAATAAAACAGGCTGTTTTTCAATTTTTTTACATTTTGGTGTAGAATTGCATTGTGGGGTAAATAAGTGGAAATTAACAGACGCTTTACAAAAAATGTAATTGAAGAAATGGCAGCTCAAATTGAGCAGGCACATGGCAATGAAGTATTTTTTGCAGGCAAAATTAATGAACAGGGCGTTGTAATTTCAGTTTCCGCCGCAGCCCGAGGCAACAGTTCTTCTGTTCCCGTTAATTTTTTTCAGGCAAGAGAATGTTCTGTACTTATTCATAATCACCCATCTTCCAATCTTTCCCCTTCCAGAGATGATCTTTCCGTTGCGTCAAATTGTTCCGAAAATGCTCAGGGGTTTTACATTATAAATAATTCTGTAACAGAAGTTTATGCAGTCATGGAGCCGGTTTTACCCCGGACTGTTACTCCCCTTGATGCAGAGCAGACTGCCTTTTATCTTTCAAAAGACGGTCCTTTTGCAAAAAAAAGCGATTCCTACGAAGAAAGACCTGTTCAATTATCCCTGGTAAAAAAAATTACAGAATGTTTCAACAAAAATAAAACAGGAGTTTTTGAAGCTGGAACGGGAGTCGGAAAATCCTTTTCATATCTTATTCCTTCAATTTTGTGGGCAATACAAAACAAAGAAAGAATTGTAATTTCAACAGGCACAATAAATCTTCAGCAGCAGATAATCGAAAAAGACATTCCCCAGTCAGAAAAAATTCTTGATGTAAAAATAAAGGCCGTGCTTGTAAAAGGGCGGCAGAATTATGTGTGTTTAAGAAGGCTGGAAGAAACAGGAAAAGAACGGGAACTTTTTAACGATGAACAGGAATTTTTCGACAAAATATATGACTGGTCAAAAACTTCACCTACAGGAAGCAGAAGCGAACTTCCTTTTATGCCGCCAGAAAATGTGTGGCAGCGGGTAAATTCTGAGTCAGATGCCTGTCTTGGACTTAAGTGCCCGTTCCGGGAAAAATGCTTTGTAATGAAAGTCCGAAAAGAAGCTGCAGATGCAAATATTCTTGTGGTAAACCATCACCTTCTTTTTGCCGACATTGAATCTCGCCTGGAAGGAGCCGGCTACGAAGATGCAGCGGTTTTGCCGCCCTACAAAAGAATTGTTTTTGACGAAGCCCATGGAATTGAAGAAGCAGCCACATCGTTTTTCAGCAGTCAGTTGAATAAATTTAAACTTTTAAAGCAGCTTAATTTAATGCACCGCTCAAGAAGAAACTCATTTTCCGGTTATATTTTTACTCTTATGGCCCTTTCCAACAGTGAAGATGAAAGTGCAGAAACAGTGGGCAACATCGCCCGCATAAAAAAATCACTGGAAGAAATGGAACAGAACGGTTTTGCCTTATTGGAAAACGATTCCACATTCCGTTTTTTTCCGGAAAACAAAAAGAACATACAGCCGTTCCTTTCATCAGTAAAAAACTTGCAGACAGATTTAGCCGGCTTTATCGGAAAAATTCGCTCCCTTTTTGACAAAATCCCCGACGATGAAAGGGATTCGCCTGTTCTCTACGAAATTCGGGCCGTACTTAGAAGACTGGAAAGCACTGTTCTTGTTCTTGGAAATTTTCTTATTTGGGACGAAAAAACCGATGAAGTTTTCTGGCTGCAAAAATCCCGGTTAAGTTCATCACAAAAAAACGGTGAAGTTCAGTTTTACCTTCAGCTTAACGAAACGCCTCTTGTAATTTCAAATCTTATGGTAAAAGGTGTTTTTGAGCCTATGGACAGCGTTGTCTGTACTTCAGCCACATTAAGCATAAGCACTTCCTTTGAATTTTGGAAAAGAAAAACAGGTGTAAGTCTTATTGAAAAAAGCAAAATCAGCGAAGGAGTTTTTCCTTCATCATTTCCGTATAAAAAAAATGTACTTTTTGCAGTGGCAAAAGATGCACCGCTGCCAGAAAATACACGCCTTTTTCAGGAATATATACAAAATGCCATTGTAAAGCTGATTGAAGCTGCCGGCGGAAGAACACTCGTTCTTTTTACATCGTATGATTCCCTTCGATATTCGTGGGATATTGCACGAACACAGCTTCGTTCATCGGGAATTTCCCTTTTAAAGCAGGGAGATGAAGACCGGTTCAAATTGCTTTCTCGTTTTAAACAAATCGAAAACAGCGTACTTTTTGCTACAGATTCATTTTGGGAAGGAGTAGATGTTCCCGGAAAAAGTTTGTCGCAGGTTATTATTGTAAAACTTCCTTTTGGAGTGCCCAGCGATCCTGTTTTTGCAGCCCGTTCTCAGTTAATAAAAAACAGAGGAGGATATCCTTTTATGGAGCTGTCTGTTCCGGAAGCTGTAATAAAATTCCGACAGGGATTTGGCCGCCTTATGCGCAGAAGCGACGACAGAGGTGCCGTTATTGTATTGGATAAAAGAATCGTAGAAACAAATTACGGCAGAATATTTACATCCAGTGTGCCGGAAACAAAAAAAATGTACGGAGAACTTACCGATATAGTTAGTGCCGTAAAAAATCATCTGGAAGAATAGACGGGGCTTCCGGCAGCATAAGCTGCCGTCGGTTGTTCCAGGGTTCCGCTATCGCTCCATTAAACAAAACGAGCCGTGCATTTTTTGCACGGCTCTTTTTGTTTAACAGCCTTCGGCTGCCCTTCCATAACCTAAGCTGAGAATATGTAGCCTGAAAATTATTCTAAAGACCGAAAATTTCTCCGTATGCTTTTAATGCACCATCGGTATTTTTTGCAAGAACTTTTTTTGCAAGGGTTTTTCCCAGCTGAACACCTTCCTGGTCAAAACTGTTTATATTCCAGAGAAAGCCCTGGAACATAACTTTGTTTTCGTAGTGGGCAAGAAGGGCACCCAAAGATTTTGGAGTGAGCTGTTTTCCGTAAATTAAACTGGAAGGTCTGCCGCCTGCAAAAGATTTGTTGGCGTTTTCATCAGATTTGCCTGTTGCAAAAGCCATAATCTGAGCAATAACATTTGCATTAAGTTTTTTCTGGCTTGTGGAATCTTCAATTACTACATCAGTTTGCGTCTGATTTTCTGTAAAGGCAATAAACTGAAGTGGAACAATATCTGTTCCCTGATGAAGCAGCTGATAGAAAGAATGCTGACCGTTTGTACCCGGTTCTCCAAAAATTACAGGACCTGTAGGATATGTTACTGGTTTAAAGAACCTGTTTACAGATTTCCCGTTAGATTCCATGTCCAGCTGCTGAAGATGGGCCGGAAAACGGCTTAATGCCTGACTGTAAGGCAAAACGGCTGTGGCAGGATATTCCTGAACATTCCGTTCGTATAAACCGATTAAGGCATCCATCATGGATGGATTTTCCAGAAGATTTTCGTTTTTTGCCAGCATGTCTTCTTCACAGGCACCTTCCAGAAACTCTGCAAATACATTGCCGCCAAAAGCAAGGGAAAGAACGGCTCCGCCCACTCCGGAAGTTGAAGAATATCTTCCTCCAATATAATCGTCCATATAAAATGACTCAAGGTAATCAGGATTGTTTGCAAGAGGAGAAGTCTGACTTGTAACGGCAATAATATGGTTTGCAGGTTTAAGACCTGCCTTTTGCAGGGCATCTTTTACAAATGCTTCGTTCGTAAGTGTTTCCAAAGTAGTACCAGATTTTGAAACAAGAATGAAAAGTGCATGGGAAAGATCCGTGGACTTTAATACAGCCGCTGCATCATCTGGATCTACATTGGAAATAAATTTTGCTTCCATTTTAAATTGCCCGGAAGCTTTTGCCCAGTTTTCCAGTGCAAGATACATAGCTCTCGGACCTAAATCAGAACCGCCAATGCCAATTTGTACGACAGTTGTAAATTTTTCACCGGCTGCATTTGTAATTTTTCCTGAGTGGACTTTTTCTGCAAAATCGGCAATTTTTTTCTGTTCGGTTTTGTAAAAATCTCTTTTATTTACGCCGTCGGCAATTACATCTTTACCAAGCTGACCTCTTGTTAAATGATGAAGTACAAGACGGTTTTCTCCAGTGTTCACAGTTTTGCCGTTGTACAGTTCCGCAAACTTTTCCTGAAGCTGGGCTTCCTGTGCAAGTTCTTTAAGAACGGAAAGAACTTTTTCATCAACCTGTTTTGCTCCATAATTGAATGTAAGACCACCGCCCATTTTAATGGAGTATTCTTTAACGCGTTTTGCGCCATTTTCGCCGGCAAGTGCTTCCTGAAGTTTTACTGCACCTTTTAATGCAAGAAGTTTTTTAAATGATGCAAGTGTGTCAAGGTTTTCCCAAGTAACAGACATATTATCCCCCGGATTTTAATAGAAATAAAGTTTTTGAACCAT
>CAMAFU010000119.1 GCA_945833725.1 uncultured Treponema sp. | reverse complement strand
ACCCGTTCCCATTCCGAACACGGAAGTCAAGCCCTCTTACGCCGATGATACTGCTTACGCGGGAAAGTAGGTAGCTGCCGGCTCTTTTTTTTTCTTACTCCCCTCCTTTGTGGCGGGGATTTTTTTTACCCGGAAAGTTTGATTTTTTTTAAAAGATGATTTAATTAAACTTTGCTTTTTTGTAGAATAATAGAAAAAGAGGTTTTTATGATTAGTAAAATAAGTTGGGATGATGCATATCTTTTAGGCATAGATGAAATTGACAGTCAGCATAAGAAATTAATTGCGATTGCAAACAAGTTATATGATATTTTAACAGGTTCGACAGATAAGTATAAAATATTATTACCGTCTATTCTAAAAGAAATAAAAGATTATACGGTTTACCATTTTTCAAATGAAGAAAAATTTATGGAATCTTATGGTTATACTGGTGTCTCAATTCATAAAACTGCTCATGATAGTTTTATAAAAGAAGTTGAATTTCAATCTGGAAAACTTTTGGACAGCGATGTTTTATCTGGTGAAAAATTTTATGGGTTTATTGTGAATTGGATTTTAAATCATATTGCAAAAGCAGATAGAGTCTGGGCAAAATTCGTAGAAGCCAGACTCTAGTTTTTGACCCCAATGCGATTCGAACGCACGACCTTCCGCTTAGGAGGCGGATGCTCTATCCAGCTGAGCTACGGGATCTTAGAAGTAGATTTTATCAAATTTTTTGTTTAATTTCAATTAGATGCTTCAAAATATTGCATAATGCTGTTTTTTACTGATTGGACATTATTTAATAAAAAAGGCTGCCATGAAAGCAGATTTCACTTTTTGGGCAGCCTTTGATTTAAGGTTTATTACAAACTTTAAAAACGGCTGAGTCAAGGCCCTGAGCGATAGCGTGCCTTGACCAGACGTATTTAATAAAACTTTTTTGTTTTACTTTTCTTGGATTTTATCTTTTTCTTTTTTTATTTTTATGTCTAAAGTATCCATCATTTTATTGAGTGCTGCACCAAAGTCAAAATCGTTGGCACTTACATGAGCCTGAGTTCCCCACCGGAAATTTGCTGTGGCATCGAAAACATATTCTTTTTCTTGTTTTACCCTTACTATTAAATCGGTAATAAGTTCATCGGCATATTTTATTCTATCTAATTTTTTTTCGATCATGTCTGATTGTTTCTGTTCTAAAACGAAGCTTGCTGAAATATTTTTTGTCATAATTTGTCCTCCAAATGATGTAAAATTTTATTCAGATTTTATCTCTGACTTTTAAAGTATAATATGGAAATTGTATTAAAGCAAAGAAAATTTTGCAAAAGACTAACCTTAAAAAATAAGTGGGGGGGGGATTGATGGGAATTTTGCGGCAAGGGGTGTAGGGGACGCGGAGCGTGTGTTTTTGCGTCAGCAAAAATACCGGAGGCGCGGTAGACGCCGTAGCCCCGAAACACCTGGTTTTTGGCTGGTGAGGTTGCCGAACCGGCCAAAAAGCCGCCCAGGTATTTTTTATTTTTATTGTTGATGATAAAATTATTTTGTGTTTTTGAGGTTTTGTCATGGTTATTGTTAAAATGGAGGAACAGGATTTTTTTAAAACTGTTGATTTTCTTATTCCTTATGAAAAGTTCTGTGTAATGCTTTTTTCGCAAGTTCTTAATAAAGCTGGTTGGATTTATATTTTGAAAGGGAATTTTGGGGAAATTCACGGGGTTTTCAGCTGGTGTGGCGGTAGAACTATAAATCATTGTATTCCTGATATTTATGGTAAAAACTGCCGGGAAATTGAGATTGCTTTTGTGAATTTTTTTAGTGAAAGGTCTTTGAATTTTCTTTTTTGTATTGCTGGGGAAAAAGCGGGGTCGGAATTCATTAAGGACATTCTGCGTAAGAATTTTGGATGTTCTCCTTTTTTTTCTATTGATAATAAACTTATGGAAAATGGGCGGTTTGATTCAAAAATTAATCATTTTAGGGAAAATAATCAGCTTTTAGTGTCTCCCTGTAAAATGGAAGAAATCGATTCTATTTTTCCAATGCAATTTGACTATGAAAATGAAGAAGTTGCTATTCCTGGTCATAAAATTAGTCCGGATGCCTGCTTTGCAAATTTAGAAAATTATGTTGAGGCTGGAGCGGTTTACATTGGTAAAATCGGGAAAAATTGCGTTTGTAAAGCTTCTGTAACTGCTATAGGAAAAGGCTATATTCTTTTAGGCGGCGTTTTTACTGTCCAAAAATACAGGCGGCACGGTCTCGCAAAAAAGCTGATAAATTTTCTTTGGGAAAAATTGGAGCAGGAGAATAAAAAAATAACGCTTTTTGTTAAGAGCGATAATATTCCGGCTCTGCATCTTTATTCTTCCTGCGGTTTTAAATCTTTTTGCGATTATGAGATTCTGTATTACGAAAAATAATCTGTTTTGTGCCATATAGAAAAATGGCATCAGTTTATTCAGCCATGGTTTCATGGTACATAAATTACATCCCGGGGTTTAGAGCCGTTTTGAGGTCCTACAATTCCTCTTTCTTCCATGTCTTCTATAAGGCGGGCTGCCCTGTTGTAACCTATTTTTAACCGGCGTTGAAGGTAGGATGCGCTGGCTTTTCCTGATTGGACAACTATTTCCAGTGCCCTGTCATAAAGGGGATCTTCTCCGTCGTTAAAAAGACCAAGGTTTCCATCTCCTTCTTCATCGTCTTCATCATCAACAAAAATTTCGTCGTCGATATAGTCTGGTTCACCATATTGTTTTACATAATCTACAACTTTTTCAACTTCATCATCGCTTACAAGAGTTCCCTGAATGCGTACCGGGAATGGATCTGTGGCACTGGCATAAAGCATATCGCCTTTTCCAAGGAGTTTTTCTGCTCCAATTTGGTCAATAATTATGTTTGAATCGGTGCGGCTTGCCACCATGAATGCAATTCTGCTTGGTATGTTTGCTTTTATAAGGCCTGTAATAACATTTACTGACGGGCGCTGTGTTGCAAGAACAAGATGGATTCCTACGGCTCGGCTCATTGCTGCCAGACGGGAAACATTTGTTTCAAGTTCTTTTCCTGTTGTTGCCATAAGGTCGGCAAATTCATCAATTATTATTACTATGTACGGCAGTTTTTCCTGCATGAGTTTTCTTTCTGTAATCCGCTTGTTATAGCTTGTAATGTCCCGGACGCCCATATTGTCTAAAAGTGCATATCGTCTTTCCATTTCGCATAAACAGTATTGGAGCGACTGAAGTGCTTTTTTAGGCTCAGTTATTACCGGAGTGAGTAAGTGAGGTATATCATTGTAAAGTTTTAATTCAACAACTTTAGGGTCAATTAAAATGAGTTTAACCTGCTGTGGATTCCTCTTGTAAAGTATTGAAAGAATAAGGGAATTTACACACACAGATTTTCCGGCCCCTGTTGAACCGGCAATCAGAAGATGTGGAGTTTTTGCCAGATCGATTATTTGAGGTTCGCCGGAAATGTCTTTTCCTAAAATAACGGGAATGGACATTTTATCGAATGCGCTAAACTTCTGCTCGATTATTTCTCTGAAACTGACGATTGCCCTTGTTTTGTTAGGGATTTCTATTCCAACGGCACTTTTACCAGGAATAGGGGAAACAATACGAAGGGATGTAGCGGCAAGACGAAGCGCAATGTTGTCCTGAAGAGAGCGGATTCTGTTTACATTTACACCTCTGGCAGGCAGGACTTCAAACATTGTAACGACAGGCCCTTTTCTTATTCCTGTAACTTCAACATCAATATTGAATTCTTTGAGAGTCTGGACAAGGTTCTGAGCCTTCATTTTTGTATCTTCATCAACAATCCAGTATTCATCATTGTTGTAAACCTGAAGGATTCCTTCGATGGGAATATTATAATCGCTCAATTTTAATTTTGGTTTTGGCTGTTCCATAACCGGCACTTCTGTATGGTCTGTATGGTCAGCTATTTCAGTTTGTATTTCTTCCTGATTTTCTTTTGACTCTTCCAGAAATACGGCTTTTTGTGCAAAAGAAATGGGATTTCCGGCTTTTTTTGCCTGATTAACTTCTTCAAAGGCTTGTTCACTTACATCAAAAGGTACGGCAGGTCCAAAAGGCATACCGTTTTTGTCAATTACAGGAGGCAGAGAAGGGTCGACTTCTTCAAAATCTTGTTTTATGGAAGTAGTATTTTCTACCGGCTGATACGACTGTTGATTTTCTTCTGCATCAATATTGAAATTCGATAAATTTTTATCTGAAGTTTCGCTGTCTGTTTGTTCGGCCTGATTATAAATTTTTTGGAAACTAATATTCCGCTCTTTAAGGAATTTGGAAAAGTCGCCGGAATCCTGTTCATCGAAGGAAATTTCATCATCAAAAAAATCTTCCTTTGATAAATCTGATGTATTTTCTGTAAAATCTCTGGCATCGCCTTCAAAAGCATCAATTATGTCTAAGTCCAGATTGTCTTCTGTATCCTGTTCATAAGAATCTTGTTCAGAAAGGTCTGAGGAATTAAAATCTTCTTCAGTGGAATTGTTTTTTTCTTCGCTGAAATATTCTCGGGCAGAATCTAATTCTTCCTCATTCATCTGGCGTAAATTGCTGTCGTAGTCATATCCGTTGAACGGGTTTTCATCAAATTCTTCGTCAAATTCACTGTCCGGCTCTTCGCTTTCTTCCGAAAAATCAGGTTCATCAATTTGCGGGTTATTGTCGCTTTCAAGGTCAGATGAATTGTCTTCATCCATATTGAGGGAATCTTCAAACTCTTCAAATTCCTCTGTTTCTTCTTTTTCATAGTCAGAAAAATCATTTTGAATGTTAGATGCTTCTTCAAAACTTGTATCTGGATTTTCCTGTTCAGAAAAAATTTCATTTGGTTCAAAAGAGGTTTCTTCTTTAATTGTTTCAGAGGTGCTATTGTCTGCAGAATTAAGGGAGACAGAGGTCGAATCTGCTGCATTTTCAGATTCAACAGCTGTTTCATCGAAAATATGATCAAACGGGCTTGGGGAATTACTTTCATTGACGCTAGTGTCTGTCAAATTGTCTGTAAAATCAACATTGCTTTCGTAATGATTGTCGTTTGTAGGAATATTTTCTTCAAAATTCTGTTGAGAATCTGAATCTGCATCGGTGGAATTTAAGTTTAAAAACGACAGATCATCTTCTGCGAATTCATTTTCTGCATTGGAAGAAGTATTTTTTTTACCGAAATTTTCGATTGAGTTTCCAATTATGCTTAAAACCAGATATTCAATTACAACAAGAAGCAGGCCTGTTAATATGGCGGCGGTAAGTTTCATTGCAAGAATATCACCGGAATTTTCCGAAATAAAAATTCGGCATAAATGTTCAAGAGCATCCAGTGTAAAAAAAGGAATAATGGAGCCTAAAAGAATAACGCCTTTTTTTGTACGCCATTTTGAACTAAAACATTCGAAGGCTGCGGCTAAAAGGTAAATGGGAATTAAAGCAGAGCAGAATCCGTAAACAGAGGCAAGCATTTTCCCAAATTTGTATAAAAAAAGGTTTTCAGCAGGATTGAAACCGGCAAAATCAAGAATAACAGTTAAAAGGCAAATCGCAAAAAAAACAGCCAGACTATAAAGAAAACTTCCGGCTATACAGGATTTTACATTTTTTTTCATTGAAAGCTCCAAAAAACATCAATTCTACTTTAAAATTATCGGCTCAGGATTTTTTAAGTTTAGATTGTTTGAAAAGTAATATTAGTAAAAAAGTTGAAAATTCGGGCGGCTTTTTGCCCTGCTCCACTTCGTTCCGCTACTGCAAAAATCAGGCTATCCAGGGTTCCGCGCAAGCGCTCCATTCGGAAAATCAGCAGCCTAAAGACCGCCGATTTTCCGAACGCCTTCGGCGCCCTTCCTATCCTTGCCGCTGTGGGTTCGCAGGTAAGAATAAGACACATGGTGGAAGTTATTGACATTTGTGCCTTCGGCACAGGAATGTCTTTGCTGTAACCGCTGGAATAAAAAAAGCCAATTCAGTGGTAATCTGATTGGCTTAAATTTTGATTTAAGGTTTATTACAAACTTTAAAAACGGCTGAGTCAAGGCCCTGAGC
>CAMAFU010000118.1 GCA_945833725.1 uncultured Treponema sp. | reverse complement strand
CTTACAAAACTTATTGCCGATGCCTGTGGTAAAGATTTTGAAACTGTAAAAAAAGATACAGAGCGGGATCATTGGCTTACAGCTCAGGAAGCTCTTGAATATGGTCTTGTAGGAAAAATTGTTTCCAGCAGAAGTGAGTTGTAGCTTGAAGTTAAAGCGTAAAATATCCCGAATTTCGGATTGTTTATTTATTGCTTCAAATTGAATTAAACATCAATTTGTGGTAGTTTAGTTTTTAATATGTTTTTTGAATTGACCGATTCCCTTTTATTGGAAATTCTCAGAGGAATGGAAAATCAGAAACAGCGGCATGCTCTTGATGCAAAAAACTGCCGGCTTGTTCCATGGAAAGAATGTTTGGTTGATGAAGAAAATTTTTATTCGCTGCCGGTATGGAATTCTGCCGACGGTTACAATGTGCTGGAGTCTTTTGTTTCTAAAAATAAAGGAATAAAGCCTTATTCCCAATTAAAACAAATTCTAGCCGAGGGTAGGGGGGTATTCAGACAGTTTAAAGATGTTTTAAAAAAGTATCCGCAGACAGAACGGAATTTCAATTTATACAAAGCAAAAATTATGAAAGTCCGTCTTTTTGACTGGTACAATATGCTGAGAGATTCATGGGGGCTGGAAAGTCTGGAAATTGATTTTGAAGATGAATTTGATGACCTTATTCTGGAAGATTTTATTTTCCGTGAATATAATGCAAATCTTGATTCCAGCGGGCTTGCGTGTAAAATCAGCAGTTTTTCCGATGAATTAAAAAAGATGTTTCCCGGAGATGCAGGGCTCTGCATGTCTGTTTTTTTTGGTTTTGAGAACGAAAATACAATACAGGAGAACCTTAAAAACAACTGTACTGGCGGTTTTGTTTGCCATACCCCTGAAAATGAATTTGCCGGATGCCTTTTATATTCATCAAAAAATTCTAAATCGCAGAAATCTGTTTTTATTACAACGATTTTTGTTGAACAGAATTACCGTGGACTTGGAATAGCAGGGAAACTTTTGGATCTTTCCCTAAAACATTTAAGGAAAAGCGGAATTCAGGTTGTAATTGCATTAAATTCAGTCGTTCCAAAAATAATGGAATCCTTGCTTATCCGTTCAGGATTCACTGGCAGTGATTTTGCTTTTTTTGCTGAACTGAATTAATTCTGCCTTTTTTTTGTTCAGGCAGGTACAAATAATAAAACAGAGTGTATTTTTCAACACTATTTTTTATTCGCACATTCGGTTTAATTCCCGCAGGAATATATGTTTTTCCTTGCGTATGGACTGTTTAAAACCCGACTGCGATGTTTTATGAGAACAGCTTGTCCCGTCAGTTGTACCGGGGCTGTTAATTATTTTTTTATGCCTTAATTCGAATGCAGATGGTATTAAAAGTTATACAGTGCGTTGCATATAAAACTTTAATTTGAACACCATATTTTCTGTTTTCGACAGGCTTTTATGGGAGAAAAAAATGGCTTTCCACAGAAGAGACAATGAATTGAACATGGATCAGGTTGCTGCATTTCTTAAAGAAGCAGTTTCTAAAGTTGAGTCTAATCCTGAGTATTATGAAGAACTTAAAAAAGTTTTTAAGAAAAATGTTCCTCTTACAAGAAGATCTTATGTTGCAGCTTTCCTTTTAAAATGTTCTTCAGGTTCAATTTTCCGCTTCAACAATACAAAATCCAGAGAAGAATATCGCAGAAACAGAGATGAGTCTCACAGAACAAGAACAGAATCTCATGAAAACGGCGAAAAATTTTTTGAGCAGAAAGAAAAATTTCAGCGCGTAACAATTGATGCTGAAAACGGTGCTACTGTTTTTGTTGGAATCGGTAGAAACCGCCGTGTTTTCCCTAACGACATTGTAGGCCTTTTTGCCGGTGCTGCAGGAATTTCCCCTGCCAGAATCGGAAAAATCCGTGTTCTTGCAAATTATTCTTTTGTTGAACTTTTTAAAGACGATGCCGAAAAAGCAATAAATATTCTTAACGGTTATGAATACCGCGGAAGAAAACTTTCTGTAAGTTTTTCTGCAAAACGGGAAGACGGTCAGGATATTCTTCCTGAAAATTTTGAAGAAGAAAGAGTTCCTGATGTAGAAAATGTATCTGCACCAATTGTAGATAGTTTTACTGCTTCAAATTCTGATACAGTAGCTCAGCAGGCAGCCTTTGCAAAAGAAATGGAAAAAAAGCCTGTTTCTGAATTATCTGACGAAGAAATAATGGCATTAAGAGCTCCAAGATCAAGTTCTACTGCTGATATTCAGTAGTTTAAGTTTTCGGCAGGTTTCCACCGTTAAAATTTCTGGAAACCTGCCTTAATTTTTTTATTTGAAAATGATAGAAGTAATTCATACAGGTCCGTTTAGCGTTAATACTCTTGCTGTTAGCGTTGGAAAAAATAAAGTTTTTGCTGTTGATCCAGCCTGCTGTGCTTTTTGCGGCGATGAAATGGTTTTTGTTGATTATCTTAAAAAGAACAATCTTGACTGCGCGGCAATTGTTTTGACTCACGGGCATTTTGACCATGTTGCAGGTGTAAAAGTATTAAAGAAATTTTATCCTGACGCTCCTGTTTTAATTCACGAAAACGACAGTAACTTTATAGGAAGCAACAGTGAACAAAGCCACAGAAAAATTCTTTCGATGATGGGGGCTGAATCTTTTTTGCCTTCCGTATCCTGTTTGCCTCCAGCCGATTCTTTTCTGAAAGACAAAAAAACACTCCTTGATTCTATAAAATCTGCTTCTAATTCCAAAGACAACTGTTTTTCCGGTATTTTGACTGATGAAGAACTTTGCTATTCTTTTGCTGAATGGCAGGTTATTTCAACTCCCGGTCATACTTCTGGCAGTGTTTGTCTTTATAATCCAAAAGAAAAAATCCTTTTAAGCGGTGATACTCTTTTTTTCGGCAGTTTTGGAAGAACTGACCTTGGCGGAAATGAGTTTCAGCTGATGGAAAGTCTTTCGATGCTAAAAAGAATCATTCCTCCCGATACAAAAGTTTACCCTGGCCACGATTATACAGGTTTTTCGTTTTCAAAAGGTTTTCCTTTTTAAAGATTTTTTTTGCCGGGCTTCTTTTTATTTTACGGTTATTTCTGAAACTGTTTTTCCGTCTTCTCTGTACGCTTTTTTGGGATTGGCCGGGTCTGCAAAACTTTCCAGCCCTGTGTAAAAGGCGTAGTAATATTTTCCTGGTGGCAGAGGAAGTTTTATTTCATAATTTCCCGGTGTTATTTCCGTAAGCTCATAAATCCAGCTGTCCCAGTTTGTAAAAGTGCCGCCAAGCCGTACTTTCTGCCCTTTATCACCTTTAAAAATGAACCGGGTAAAGCCTTCTTCCGTTGTTTCTGTAACTTTTTCTTCTGATGAAGGAAGATTTATTCTGGAAAGTTGAATCTCGTTTCTAATGTCGTAAACTACATCAGGATTTTCCGGATCTATTGTCCAAAGGCCGTCTATAATCAGTTTATAGCATATTGAGTTAAGTTTTTTCGGTTTTTCCAGTATGTAATAATACCAGGAATCTGTTTCTTCTCCTTCGTAATTGTATATTCTCCTGAGCGAAAAGGGATGAATAACGCTGTAGTGTTCAAAATCGAAGGCAATTCCTACAGAGCGGGAGTTGTTTTTTGCCGTAAATACAACATAATTTTCTTCGGTGTAAGGAGTTCCAGCTCCCGTAATTGAAGTAACGATGTTGTTGTAAATGTATGAATCAGTTTTGCTGGCAGTTTCGTCAGCATAAGTATAAAAAACAAAAAGAGAAAAAAGAAAGAAAAATATGCAGTTTTTTTTCATGGTAAAATTTTCGGCATCAGAAAAAAAATATTGAATTTTTTTACCCGAACAGATGTGAAAGACGGAAAAAGTACTTAAAACAGACAACTTGCTAAAGGTAAAAAAAAATAAAGCCGACAAATAACTTGACTTGTTATAATTTTGTATCTGGAGTAAAATTAAAGAGAAATGCCGGGATTAAATCAGCTCAAAAAATTTACCAGTGACATACAGAATATTGGCGACGAAGTAAAAATTCGTGCCCAGCGTGGAGAAAAGCCTGCTGTTGTACCTCTTCCCGAAGGCATTTCCGAAGCCGACGATTCAGAAGATTTTGTTTTAGGGCTTCCAGAAAATAATCAGGAAGAAACTTCCCCATCCGAAGAAAATGACCAGCTGTCTTTTGCAGAAGGTGAATCCGCTCTGGAATCTGATGTTCCCGATTTTGATGCACTTTTGGGCGGTCTTGATGATTTAACCGAAGCTCCCGATTTAGGCGACTTCCTTGATGAAGAAAGTCAAAATCCCCCTCAGGAACAGTCTTCTGCCGGTAGCGAAATTCCTCTGGAAGATTTGGATTTTGACTCTCTTTTGAATTCCAGTGAATCGATTCCAGAAGAAAATATTACGGAAAGTGCGGTTCCAGAAGAAGATGTTTCCAGCTTAAACGAAAATATTTTTGATGACGGGCAGATTCCTGAAATTGCTGAACTTTCCGGTGATGCTGATTTTTTAAACGATATTTCCTCTTCTGAGCTTCCTTCCATGGAAGATGTCAGTTTTGATGATGCAGATTTAACCAGCGTTGCAGAAGAAAATCTTAATCAGAATGAAACTTTAAACGATGCTTCTGCCCTTTTGGATGATGATTTTTCTTTTGACGGTCAGGAAATTAACCTTAACAGCGATATTCCGGAAGAAATTGCTCTGGACGGTGAGAAACCTGAAGAAAATAAGGAAACTGCGGAATCTGAGGAAACTGTTCCTTCCCACACCTTTGAAAGTAAAGCAGATGATATTCCAGAAAATGACTTTGACACAAGTTTTCTTGACCAGATTCCTTTTCCGGATGAACTTGCCTTGGATAATGATTCTTCCGCTGCGGAAAAAACAGCTGCCGATGCTATAAAAGAAAATGCTACACCTTCTGTTGATGCTTCTCTTGATGTAATAGACGAATTTTCTCCGGAAGATTTTGGTGCAGGTCTTGAAGAAATTGAAAACGCAGGCGACATAGATTTTTCTTCCGCTCCTAATCTTTCTGACGAAGAATTTCCCGTAACTGGAACAGATAATTCTTCCGGTTCTGATGATTTTATTCTGGATGATGATTTTGAAATTGCCGGTTTTACCGATACGGATATGGCTGATATCGGCAAAAAAAAGAATGTTGATGTAGCAGATTTCAGCAGGGCTGCTGTAAAACCAAAAAATACCCTTACCGACGAAGAATACGATACTTTCAAGAAAAACCTTATAAACTATCCTCTTAACCTCAGGCTAGCCGTAGAAGATTTTATTGCAAAAAATGAATTTACCGACGATGCAGTTTTTGAGGTAATCGAAAAAATAATAAAAAAACTTCCTGCCCGGCAGATTGCTTCTCACCTTGAAAAGCTTCTGGATATTTCCATTGATGTTCCGCGGGACTACGAAAGACGATCTTTTGCCGAATACGAAGCTTACAGGCAGTCTTTTCAATATCAGCTTAAAAACAGAATTATTCCCGGTGGAATTGCTGCGGCCTTAATTGCGTTTGTGGGGTATTTTCTTTTTCAGGCGGGAGTGTTTTTTATTTACAAGCCTTCCATGGCAAACATGCTGTACAAACAGGGATACACACTTCTTGAAAACAATGAGTATCCTCAGTCAGAAGAAAAATTCATTGAAGCTGTAAAATATAAGCCGGTAAAAAAATGGTTTTTCCGTTATGCTCAGGGATATAGGGAACACCGTCAGTATCAGCGGGCATCCCAAATGTATCTTAATATATGGACTAATTTCCGCCACGACAAACAGAGCGGCCTTGATTGGGCAGAAATGGAACTTTGCGACAGGGGAAATTTTCAAAAGGCTGAGGAAGTTACAAGAAGAAGGGTACTCGATTATCACATAAACGATAAAGACGGTCTTTTGATGCTGGGAGATATTTTCCTTGAATGGGGCGAAACAGACAGCTCAAAATACGAAGAAGCCAGAAAAACTTATGCAGACCTTATAAACCTTTACGGTGCAACAGATTTATACCGTTCCAGAATGATGAGGTATTTTATTCGTACCGACAAATTAAAAAATGTTCTGGAACT
>CAMAFU010000117.1 GCA_945833725.1 uncultured Treponema sp. | reverse complement strand
AAATTAAAAGGACTGACCCCTTTACAATTCAGGAATCAGTCCTTAAAATCAGCCTGGTTAAAGTGTCCAATAATTGGGGTGCACTTCAAAAGCCCCGTTTTTTTTTAATTGCGCAAAAACTATTCTGCTTTTGGCGTAATGCCGAAACGCTTGTTGAACCTGTCGATACGACCGGCAGTGTCAACTAATTTCTGTTTGCCTGTATAGAAAGGATGGCAGGCAGAACAAATTTCTACAGAAATATTAGAAACAGTTGAGCGAGTTTCGATAACATTACCGCATGCGCATGTAATTTTTGTAAGTTTGTAGTCTGGATGAATTCCACTTTTCATAAAAAAACTCCTTGTTTCTTGCCCGATATTAAAGCAACCCCAGTCACCACTAGCATAAAACTATCATTCCATCACTGTTAGGAAGCAAGTTAATACCACAAGATTTATTCTGTAATTATAACAAATTTTTGCCTTACAGGTCAATATCCGCGCA
The DNA here is from genome assembly GCA_945833725.1 of uncultured Treponema sp. GTDB lineage: Bacteria > Spirochaetota > Spirochaetia > Treponematales > Treponemataceae > Treponema_D. The sequence continues at coordinate 5,724 of CAMAFU010000117.1, read as the reverse complement.
AAGGATTGTAGTGGTGCCGAAGGCAAACAGCCTGTAAGGCTGTTCGGAAGCGAAAGCTGGAGCCACAAAAAGCCTGGTGCCTTTGGCATGCGCCCAAAATCTGATTTTTTAGTACACTATGCTTTTTTTTTGTTTTTCGTTAAAATGAATTTATGGAATTTGAAGAAAACAGCATTATTTATCCTCCCGTACATCCTGGAACTGACAGGACTTTTTTAAGATTTTACAGCGGAAGGCCAAACTTAAACGATTTATTCTACTCTCTGCGGGAAGAAAGTTCTCCCCAGCGGATTTTTGTTACTGATACAAATGTTGCATCGCTCCCCTTTTTATGTGATTTTATTTCTTTTTTCCGGGGCGAAAATTTTTCCATGCCTAAAATTGAACCGGGCTTTATTGGAAAACGAGGTAACGACACTTTAATTATTCTTGGCAGCGGAGAAAAATTTAAAACTATCGAAAGTGTTCTTGATGTTTGCGGGGCGGCTGTTAATGCTAATGCTCAAAGGTCTACTGTTTTTGTTGGTATTGGCGGTGGCGTTATTACAGATATGACTGCTTTTGCTTCTTCAATTTTTAAAAGAGGCAGCTGTCTTGAACTTGTTCCCACTACTCTCCTTTCTATGGTTGATGCGGCAATCGGCGGTAAAACAGGATGCGATTTTGATACTTACAAAAACATGATCGGCTCTTTCTTTCCTGCCCAGAAAATCCATATTTTTCCGGAATTCCTGCTTACTCTTCCTCAGTCAGAATACAGAAGCGGTATGGCTGAAGCTGTAAAAACTGCAATGCTTTATTCTAAAGATCTTTTTTACAGAATGGCAGAAAATCCTAATCTTCTTAACGACAGAACTTCTTCCCTTATTCATGAAGTAATAAAAACCTGTGTTAAAGCTAAAGCCCGTGTTGTGGAGCAGGATCTTACAGAAAAAAATATCAGGATGCAGCTTAATCTTGGTCATACTTTTGCCCACGCTCTGGAAAGCAGGGCTGGCCTTGGAACTGTTTCTCACGGTGATGCGGTGGCATGGGGAATTGGCCGGGCGGCTGAACTTTCCCGGCTAAAAGGCATTTGTTCTTCGGAGTATGTTTCTTCCGTAAAAAAAATACTGGCAGATTTTGGATGGGAAACAGAGGCTGTTCACAGTGCCATGAAAAACAAAGGTCTTTCTGACAGCCAGATTGCCCAAAGTCTGTATCAGGCAATGAAAAAAGACAAAAAAAATTCCTCTTCCAAAGTTAAATTTGTTCTTCAGGAAGATATTGGTGAAACTGTAATTACAGAAATTGAAGAAAAAGATATTTTAGAAGTTTTAACAGGCAGTAATTAAAAATGGACTATTCTAAATATTTTGATTGGGCGGCGACTTCTCCTTTAGATGAAGAAATTGCTTTTTCGGCTTTAAAACAGGCCTGTCAGTTTTTCGGGAATCCTTCTGCCGTTCATTGTGAAGGGGTAAAAGCACGAAATCTTCTTGAACAGACCAGAAAAAAGGCAGCTTCTATTCTTGGTGTAAGTGAACAGCATGTTTTTTTTACCAGCGGCGGTACGGAAAGCGACCATATTCCCCTTCTTGCTCAACTTTCAAGGCCAAAAGACAGTTTTGGAAAAAAGGGAACTATTATAATTTCCGGCATTGAGCATCCGGCTTTAAGGGAACAATCTGCCGTTCTTAAAAACGAAGGTTTTTCTGTTGTGTGCGTAAATCCGGATTCCAGCGGGTTTGTTTCTCCTGAAAAGTTAAAAAACAGTCTTACCGATGACACTGTTTTTGTTTCTGTAATGGCTGTAAACAACGAAACAGGGTGCGTTCAAGATATAGCAGGCATTGGGAAAATGCTGGCCGAAGAATATGCCGGCAAAAGAAAACCTCATTTTCATACAGACTGCGTACAGGCAGCGGGGAAAATCCTTTTGAATTTGTCCGATAAAAATATTGACAGTGCGGCTTTGAGTGCCCACAAAATTATGGGTCCCAGGGGAATTGGAATTCTTGTGTTAAAAAAGAATATTAAGCCTTTTTTATGCGGCGGTGGTCAGGAAAGAGGTTTTAGATCTGGAACGGAAAATCTTTTTGGAGCTTTGGCTTTTACATCTTGCCTTGAAAAATTTTATTTAAACAAAAATAAACCAGAAGACGAAAAACTGGCCCGACTCAATCAGCAAGTTTCTCTTACTGAATATTTTATAAATGAACTTTGTAAAATTCCCGGCTGTAAAATAATTCCTGAAACAAGGACAGAAAATAGTGACAGGGAACTTTTCAGCCCTTATGTGCTGCAGGTTTCTTTTAATGGGATTCCCGGCAATGTAATGGTAAGGGCTCTTGATTCCATGGGATTTTCTATTTCTACAGGAAGTGCATGTTCTGCTAAAAAACAAAGCCGGCCAATCCTGGAAGCAATGGGATTAAACCGGCAGATTCAAGATACAGCAGTAAGATTCAGTTTCGGTCCTTTTACAGAGCGTAAGGAAATTGAAGACTTACTGGACGCTGTAAAAAAAGTTGCAGAAGATTTCTGCTTATAATTTTGACTGGCACAGACTACTGTGAATCTGTACTGTCTTCGATTTTTGACTTAATGTGAATAACTTTTCCAGTGCGCTTTATGCCGTCGTCTCCCCGTTTTGGTTCTGCACCCTTTTTGCGGTAAATAAGTTTATCGGATTTTAAGCCGTATTTTTCGCTTTTTGCTGCTTTTTTTGCAGATTTTTCTTTTTTGCGGTTTTTCTGCTCTTTTTCGATAATTCTAAGTGCATCATCAAGACCGCCTAAAACCTTCTGCATATCTTCTGCAAAAATTGCAATCTGATGCCTGTCAAAATCGGCACCATCACCTTTTTTGCTTTCTACAATTTGAAGAAAAATATCTCCTGCTCTGTTTTCTTTTACATTAAAAAAATATGTACGGTTTTCTAAAACAACATCTGTGGTGTAAAGTTCACCCCGAATACCCATGACAACCTTCCTTAACAATAATATTTATAAAGTTAAAATCGCTAGAAGTAGTTATTATAATTATTTTTATGAGTTTAATCAATTACGGCAAAGTTTGTGTGTAAAGTTTTGTTCTGCAAACTTAGGATGATTTTGTCCGACGGCTTATTTTTCCAATGGTTATTATGCCGACTATTACTGCAAGCGCTCCGCTTAAAATATTGCTTACGCCCATTACAATTCCTGCACTTTCGCTTCCAAAGTCCGTAAATTTCTGAAGATAAAGAAGAACAGGAACCCTAAAAAGAAAAATTCTGCAGAAATTCATGAACAGCGTTATTTTTGTTTTTCCCAGTCCGTACAGAAGGGAAAGGACGGTGGCATTTATGCCGAGGGGAATTGCACCCCACGCTTCGTAACTGTATATAGATTTTATAAGAAGGGCAAATTCCCTGTCATCGCCTGCAAAAAATTCAGAAAGAAAATCCAGACCTAAAAGTGTTACTGTCATTATAAGAACCCCGATTACAAGATTGCATAAAAGTTCACACCAAAAAGCCTTTATTGTTCTTTCGTACTTTCCTGCTCCCCTGTTTTGGCTTATAACAGCACTGCCTCCTTCCTGAAAACCGGCCTGCGGCATTGTGGTAATGCCTCCGATATTGTTGGAAATGCCAAGAGCACCGACTGTTTTTGGCCCGTAGAAAGTACACATTGAATTTACAATTACCTTTCCCAGTGCAAAGGCTGCCTTTTCTATTATTACAGGAAAACTAAGGGAAAGCATTGGTGAAACTATTTCTTTTTTAAATGAAACGGCTTTTACTGAAAAACTAAAAAGACTGTCTTTTTTTGTCATGTTTATGAAGGCAAATACAAGGACAGAAAGCTGGGATATTAATGTAGCGACAGCTATGGAAGTAATTCCAAGATGAAAAACATAAACAAACAGGGCTGTAAGGGCAAGCTTTATTGATACAATGCAGATATTAAGAAAAAGGATTCGCCTTGAATTTCCCCGGGACCGTTCTATTGATATGTAAATGTTGTTGAAAAAAGTTATAACAAGGGCAACAAGTTCTACCCTAAAATATGTACTGCCCAAAGTTATAAATTCTTCCGGTGTATTCATAAGCCGCAAAAAAACAGATGCAAAGGGCAGAAGAATAACAAGAATACCCGCTCCAAGACAGGCACAAAGAGCTGTCATTGTAGAAACCCGCCGTCTTACAAGTTCAAAATCGCCTGCTCCATAGGCTTCGCTCACCTTTATGCCCGCTCCCACTGCCAGTCCGCTTCCTAAAGCAGAAAGCATTATTTGTATCTGGGAAATATATGCCACTGATGAAACAGCCGTAGAACTTATATGGGAAGCCATCATCGTGTCAAAGACTTTAAAAACTTGAGTAAGGCTCTGATAAAGTGCCAGAGGTACGCACACATAAAGAATTACGGAAAACATTTTTCCGTTAAGGGCAAAATCCCTGAATTTTTCATCTTTTGTAGAAAGAACGGCTTTCATTTTTAGCACCTTGCAGCATGAATTTCGTATAAACTGAAAAAAGAATAACATCAAATAAAATGTAATAATACGAGATTTTTATTATAAATACAAAAAAAGTACTGTTTTTTTATGATTTTTCTGTTAAGGTTGATTACAGGTATATTTTATGGACGAATTTTTTTTTGACAGTAAGAAAAACGGACTTTACAGAAACAAGGTTGATTCTTTTTTTATTGACTGCCTTACAAGAAATAAATCGATGGCAGAATCCCACTACCACCCCTATCTGGAATTTTTATTTGTAACAAAAGGTGTTCTAACAACTTTTGTTGAACACAGGCTTTTTTCTCTGGAAGAAGGTGAACTTCTTATTATTCCTCCGGCCTGCCTGCACAGAACCCAATACGACAAAAACTATCCTGTTTCGAGAATAACTTTAAGCTGCACGAAAAAATACCTTTTAAGTCTGGACAACACCTTAAACGACAGTTTTATTAACAAAAATTTTATTCTTTCTAAAATTTCTTTCAGGCAGAAAAAAAACGAAATAACAGAAATGTTTTTAAGGCTCCAAAAACTTCAGAATGAAAAGCCGGACGAAAATATGAACATTCACCAATCTTCTTTTCTTGAAGAAAAAGGTCTTGTAATGCAGATTTTATCGTGGATTTTACAGGAAAAAGATGCGGAAGATGCAGAAAATAAAAATGCCGGAATGGAAAATTCCACACATGAAGAAAAACTTTTTTACGAAAATGACAGCAAAACTTCTCCTGCCGCACAAAAAATTCAGAAAACGGCAAAATACATTTTTGACAACTTTTCCCGGGAAATTACGCTGGAAGATGCTGCAGCCTTTTCCCAAATGAGTCCCTCTTATTTTTCCAGAAAATTTCTGGAAATTACAGGCTTTGGCTTTAAAGAATATTTAACAAATGTACGAATTCAGCAGGCCATAAAAATGCTTTCCTACACCAAAATAAACATAACGCAGACAGCCCTGGAATGTGGATTTTCCGACGGCAATTATTTTAAGGATGTTTTCAAAAAAAAGACCGGCTATTGCCCAAAAGAATTCAGAAAACTTTTTCGGGGAAAAATTTAAAAACAAGGCTTTATTACAGACTTTATTGAGATGCATAAAAAAAATAATTTTTTTTGATTTTTCTTTAAATGAATATTGACGAAAAATGTTTTTTATCGTATCTTTCTTATACATTTTTTGCGGAAATAGCTCAGTGGTAGAGCGCCACCTTGCCAAGGTGGATGTCGCGGGTC
>CAMAFU010000116.1 GCA_945833725.1 uncultured Treponema sp. | reverse complement strand
CCACTGGACTGAGCGAAGCGAGGGAAGCGGATGGAGCGAAAGCGGAACACGGAACGTAGCGACGGCAACTTGTTGCCGGACTGCCCGAATTTTTATTATAATTCCCCCGATTGATGCATCAATTCTGAAGCAGCCATTTCCAGACTGGAATGACTTCTATCAGAACTCCATCGACAGTCAGTTCCTTTTCTTCTTCGTAAGTAATGATTATAAATCTCTTTGCTTCTTTTAAGGTTTTGGCTGCTTCTGCAAGAGCACGGGTTTCTCTGTCGCTGGAAATATTTGAAACAGAATAAGCAACCTGAATCACCTCGCCTGTTTCTTCAACAAAGAAATCTGCGTCAATATTCTGACCTTTTAGATAATAGAGATTGTCATGATATTTATTCCAAAGATTAACTGCAACAAGGTTTTCAAGCAGTCGCGGTTCTTCTTTGTTCAAAAAAAGATTTAATAAACCGTTGTCGTTAAAGTAATATTTTGGAGTCGTTTCTTTATCAGCAAATTTTGAAAAATAATTTCTGATGGCAAAGATTAAAAATGACTCTCGGGCATATTCCACATAATCTATGACAGCATCTTTGCTGATATTTACACCTATTGATTTTAAAATATTGTGCAGTTTTGAATAAGAAATTTCATCCTTCACTGATTCTGCGATTTTTTTCATTAAGAGGCGTAAACCATTAGTATTACGAATGGCGTTTCTGGCTGCTATATCTCCAAGAAGAATTTTTTGATAGATGCTTGATACATATTCCCGCTTATTTTTATATTCAATACTTTCCGGGAAGCCTCCAAAGTAAAAATAACTTTGCATTTCCCTTTTGATTTTTCCGCTGTTCTTTGTAGAAAGAATTGTTTTGTCAGAATAATCAATATTTTTTGCTTTTAAGAATTCCCTGAAATTGAATGGCGTAACATATTCTGTAAGATACCGGCCGCCCAATCTGCTTTCAATTTCGGCGGAAAGCATTTTTGCATTGCTTCCTGTGATAAATGTATGTTCTTTTGAATCTGCCATACGGCGGGCAAACTTTTCCCAGCCTTCAATATTTTGAATTTCATCAAGAAAAAACCATCCTTTTTTATCTGACATTTCTGCCTGAACTGAAAGAATGTCATTAAAATCATTTAGGGAGAATTCAGAAAGACGCTCATCTTCAAAATTAATATAGATAATCTGATTCCAGTCGGTTCCTGATGCGACCAAATCCTGTACAATTTTATACAGCAGGGTTGATTTACCGGCTCTACGAAGACCAATAACAACATAATTTGCGTTAATATCAAATTCATATTCACGATTAACAATCTGAAAATTTTTTATAATTTCATGCTGATCGTATATAACTGTTTTCAGTAAATTATGATTCATTTTACTTTGCCCTTCATTTGTGTCGAGTATATTAGACAAAAACTGCGCTATATTGTCGAGTATAATCGACAGTGCGGAGGCGTGTCAATTTAACGATGGCAAGTTTTGAATCGTTTTTCTGAACAGAAGAAACGAATTTATGAAAAATCGCAAAATAAATTGTATACTATAAATATGAAACGGGTGATTTTACAACAATGGAACGCGAGCTTGCTTATTGACTTTTATGGGAGGAAAAATGGAACTTTACACACAGCGTTTAATTTTACGACGGTGAAACGAAAACGATGCTGAAAATTTATTTGAATACGCAAAAGACCCAGATGTAGGACCTGTTGCCGGGTGGCCGGCGTACAAAAGTGTTTCGGAAAGTCTTGAAGTTATAAAAAATGTTTTGTGCGGTTCTGCGTGTTTTGCAATCTGCTTAAAACCTTGCAATCTTGCAATCGGCTGTATTGAACTTAAACTGAACGGAACTATTGATATGACTGACCGCGACGACGAATGTGAAATGGGCTTCTGGCTTGGAAACAGTTTATGCAGCTCTCACTTAACATAAAAAAATAGCCGCCAAAAGAAAGTTTTCGACACTTTTTGGTGGCTAATTTATCAATCGTGGAGATACCCCAAAAAGAAGAAAACATCATGATTACCTGTGTTCTGATGGTATAAGACCAGCTATTTTCAAGATAGAAAGAATTGATTATAGGAACTGTAAAGATAAATGATATAATTAAGGCAATGCAGAAGCACCGAGAAAAAAACGGAATAAGGACAATCGGTTTTCAACAAATATATCTTCAAATAAAAAAATTTACATGTGCCTTTTTAATATTTTTTTTACAAAATCATAAAAATGAATGTATAATTAAAGTGATGAAAAAGTTTATAAAAAAAGGAAAAGCTTTTCTTCTTAGAAACAGTGTTTCTGCATTTGAATTCGACTGCGTACATTCAGAAGTAAACAAAACAAATAAAAATCTTCTGCAAATCTGTTCTTTTGTAACGGCACTGCTTTTTTTTCTTTTAAGCCTTTTTTCTCTTGTTTTTTTCCGCTCAACTGCTTTCCGTAGTTTTTTTGAATATTTTGCAGCATTTTTTGTATTTTTATTTTTTTATTTTGCAATAAGCTTTCTACCCGAAAAAAAAATTCATCTTGTTACGCCGTTAATGTACGGTTTTATAATTTCCTTAAGCCTTTATTCAATTTATATTGGAATTTTCAACAATCTTCACAATTCTGATGTAGTTTTCTTTGTTTTTGCATTTGCCTTTCCCCTTATTTTTGTAGACAGATTCCAGCGCATTTTCAGCGTTTCCTTTTTTTTAAATCTTCTTTTCTGCCTTTCTTCCCTGTTTTTTAAGGAATTTCCACGAAACAGATCCGATGTTTTTTACTCTGTTATTTTTTACTTTATGAGTATGCTCCCAAACCTTTACCTTACAAAAATAAGAATCCGGGAATTCAGTTTAAGACAGATTATCGAAAGTGAAAGGGACACCGACGAGCTTACAGGCCTTTTAAATAAGGCAGCTCTTATTCGGGAAGCAAAGAAAAACATAAATGCTACAAAAAACGGAATCCTTATAATTATGGATTTGGACTATTTTAAAAATGTAAACGACACTTACGGACATTTTACCGGCGATAATGTACTTAAAATGGTAAGTGTGGCTATCCGGCAAATTTTCCGTTCTTCAGATGTAATGGGGCGTTTTGGAGGCGATGAATTTATTGTTTTTATGGCAAATACGCAAAGAACGGATATTGCCCAGCAACGATGCAACCAGCTTCTGGAAAAATTAAATTCAACAAAAATATTTCCAAACGATCCTAACAATAGCACAACAATTCACGCCAGTTTGGGCTTTGTTCTGTATTCCTGCGAAAATGATTTTGATTCACTTTTCAAAAAGGCAGACAAAGCCCTGTATCAGGCAAAAAAAGACGGTAAAGACAGAGCCTGCCAGTACGATTCCTCTATGGAAGAATAATTCTGCTCTGCTCCACAAAACAGCCTATATTTCCAGAAAAAGCGGAAGATCAGGTTTATAGCACGGTAAATCTATAATTTTAATCTTAAAAAGATTAGCCTTGTACCGGTTAATAATTTTTTCTGCATTTGCGCCTTTTTTATTCAGACGGGCAAGTTCATTTACTTCGTGGTATGTATAACCAAGATTGTCTTCGTCGGTTTTTCCGCACATACCGTCGCTTGGAGCTTTGTCCATAAGAAAATCCGGCAGTCCGAGAAATTTTCCTACAGCAATAACTTCTTCTGTGGTAAGCATTCTTATAGGTGCAAAATCACCGGCAGAATCACCGTAAAAAGTAGAATACCCCTGTAAATCTTCGCTTAAATTGCATGTGTTGGCAACGCGGCAGTTTCCCAGTTGAGCAGCAACTCCGTACAAAACAGACATTCTTATGCGGGCTGGTGTATTAGTGTTGAAGGCAGGAGCAAATTCGTTTCCGTCAGCAATAATTCCGCCTTTAACAAAAGCATTTTTAAGACCAGTAACGGCATCGGCAATATTAACCATAAAATTTTTTATTCCTAAATGAGATACAAGAGCCTTGCTGTCGGAAATATCTTTTTGTTCCCCATTCGGCATAAGAACACCAATAACCCTTTCAACTCCAAGGGCATGAACAAGAAGAGCTGCAACGGTAGAAGAGTCTTTTCCCCCGGAAATGCCCACAACAGCCTTTGTTTCAGAATTTCCGTTAGCTGTAAACCAATTTTTTAGCCAGCAGGTAAGTTCATCAACAGTCTTTTCAACAGAAAATTCATAATCCATAAAAGCCTCCAAAACCAAATCAGACATAAAAATGTACAAAAATTATTGGCGGCATAAATTTACAGAAGAATTTAAACAGAAACAATATGTTTTAAGAAGAATTCCATACTGAAAAGCAGCAGAAACAGCAAAATTTCATCTATAGAATTTTTTTCGCAATATAGATAGTATTAAAGATACTTATGTATGAGTCTGGCGAAGATTATCTTGAAGCAATTTTGATTCTCAAAAACAAAAACGGTTTTGTTCGTTCTGTTGATATTGCAAAACACCTTGGTTTTTCAAAGCCCAGCGTAAGCAGAGCAATGTCAATTCTGGAAAAAGACGGCTACATAGAATTCGGTCTGGGAAACATGATAAATCTTACGGAAAAAGGTAGCGAAAAAGCCGAAGACATTTATTCCCGACACCGGCTCCTTACAAAATTCCTTGTAAAAATTACGCAAATTCCAGAAGAACAAGCCGAAAAAAATGCCTGCCGAATTGAGCATGTTGTGGATTCAGAAGTAATTGAAGGCATAAAAAAGTGGATGAATGCACAATAACTTCAGTTTTTACTGCAGTTACAGCATCCCTTGTTTCCGCCACAGCCAATGCATCCTGAACCGCCGTTTTTTCTGGCATTTATTTTTGTTTTAACTATGTAAAAAACCGCACAAAAACAACACACGGCTACAATTCCACCAATTAAAAAATCAATCATTTTTACTCCCTTTGTTAGCATAAACTAACTTTAGCAAAATGTAAATACATAGCGGGCGTTGCGGGCGGCGCTTGAGCCCGCACGGTGGGTAGCGGACAAGTCGAAGGCTTGGAAGCGTAGGGCGGTTGTCCGCCCTCCTTTATAAATCATTTGTAAAATTTCCAGATTTAGAATAAAATATGTTAAATTCTGGCTTTTCCTAAAACACAAAAGGAAGCCAAATATAAATTTCCGGGGTACAACTATATGAAAAAATTCATGGACAAAAATTTTCTGCTGGAAACAAAAACAGCTCAGAAACTTTTCGAAGCCTGCAAAGACGAACCTCTTTGGGACTATCACTGTCACCTTATTCCTGCACAAATTGCAGAAAATAAAAAATTCAAAAACCTTACAGAAATCTGGCTTGGTGGCGACCATTACAAATGGCGTCAGATGAGAACTTACGGTATTTCCGAGGATTACATTACAGGCGACAAGCCGGACTACGAAAAATTCCTTAAATGGGCAGAAACAATCGAACATTTAATCGGAAACCCTCTTTACCATTGGACTCATCTTGAGCTTCAGCGTTATTTTGGAATTTACGAGCCACTTACTGTAGAATCGGCTCCACGCATCTGGGAAAAGGCCAATGCCATGCTCCAGACAGATGAACTTTCTGTAAAAGGCATTTTTGAAAAATTCAATGTTTATGCAGTAGGTACAACAGACGATCCTATTGATTCTCTGGAATACCACAAAGCTATTGCCGAAGGTTCAGCACAAATCGGCAAAATCAAAACAAAAGTCCGCCCGTCTTACCGCCCGGACAAAGCCATCAACATCAACCTGCCTACATACAAAGACTATATTGCCAAACTTTCCGAAGTTTCCGGCATTGAAATTAAAACTTCTGACGATGTTATAGCTGCCCTCATCAAACGCCTTGATTTCTTTATCGAAAACGGATGCAAAGCTTCAGACCATGCTCTGGAATATCCGCCATGCAAAGTTGATACAGACGCAAATATCGATGCAGTTGTAGCACGCGCCCTTAACGGCGAAGTTATTTCCGAAGCTGAAGCCGAAGCATACAAAACAAAAATTCTTGTTGCCCTTGGACGCGCTTATGCAGAAAGAGGCATTGTTCAGCAGTGGCACATGAACGCAATCCGCGACAACAACAAGGCAATGTTTGCAAAACTCGGTCCAGATACAGGCTTTGACGGTTCCCACGACAAACCTATGGCAGAAAATCTTGCAGGTCTTCTTTCTTTAATCGAAGCAGCCGGCGGTACACCAAAAACAATCCTCTATACTCTTAATCCAAAAGACTACTACTCCATTGGAACAATTATGGGTTGCTTCCAGGGAAGCGGCATAAAAGGCAAAATTCAGATGGGTTC
>CAMAFU010000115.1 GCA_945833725.1 uncultured Treponema sp. | reverse complement strand
GTGGCTCTTATTGCTTTGGGAGGAAACTTTACTTTTGGAGCTGTTTCCAGACTTAAAAAGCTGATTGTTACAGGTACATTGCTTCGCGTTGTTTTTGTTCCGGGTATTGTTTTGTGCTGTGCCTATTTTCTTGGGTTCAGAGAAGTGGAATTTCCGGCCTTAATTGCCCTTTTTGCAACTCCTGTTGCCGTAAGTTCTGTTCCCATGGCTTCGGAAATGGGCAACGATGACACTCTGGCAGGGCAGCTGGTGGTTTGGACAAGCATTTTAAGTTCCGTAACGCTTTTTGCAGTTATTTTTTTGTGTGCACAAATCGGTATTTTTTCGGTGTAGGGGAAATTTGTTTTTATGAGAAAATTTAAAGTTGAAAGTCCTTTTGAGCCCAGCGGCGATCAGGCTCAGGCTATTGAAAAACTGGCGGATGGTTTTTTACGGGGCGACAGATTCCAGACTTTAAAAGGTGTTACAGGTTCCGGCAAAACTTTTACAATGGCAAAAATTATAGAAAAAGTTCAGCGGCCAACCCTTATTATAAGTCACAATAAAACTCTTTCTGCCCAGCTTTACCGGGAATTCAAGTCGTTTTTTCCTAACAATGCCGTTGAATATTTTGTTTCTTATTACGATTATTATCAGCCGGAAGCCTATGTACCTGCCCGGGATCTTTATATCGAAAAAGATGCTTCCATAAACAGAGAAATTGACAATCTGCGGCTTAAAGCCACATATTCCCTTATGGAAAGGCGGGATGTGGTTGTTGTTGCTACTGTAAGCTGCATTTATGGGCTGGGAATGCCGGATTTGTACAAGGAAATGCGTGTTCATATTGAAAAGGGAGAAATTTTTGATTCCCGTAAATTTTCCATGGATATGACGGCAATTCAGTATGAGCGGAACGATATGGTGCTGGAAAGGGGAAATTTTCGTATTCGTGGGGATGTTATTGAAGTTTATCCTCCCTACATGGAAACAGATACGGCTTATAGAATTCTTTTAGATTTTGATGAAATTGCTTCAATTCAGCGTTTTAATGTTATTACAAGGGAAGTTGAAGAAGAACTGGACGAAATGCAGTTTTATCCTTCAAAGCACTTTGTTGTTCCAAAAGACCAGCTTTTTTCTGCGGCAGATAAAATTATGGAAGAAATGGAGGAGCAGGTTAAAATGTTTGAACTTGCCCGTAAGCCTCTGGAAGCAGAAAGAATAAAAACCCGCACAACATACGATGTAGAAATGATGAAGGAAATGGGGTATTGCTCTGGAATTGAAAATTATTCAGGTCCAATTTCCGGCCGAAAAAAAGGTGAATGTCCGGCAACTCTGCTTCATTATTTTCCCGATGATTTTTTATGTCTTATTGATGAAGCTCATGTTACTGTTCCTCAGCTTGGTGCCATGTACGAAGGAGACAGAAGCCGCAAGCAGAACCTTATTGATTTTGGATTCCGGCTTCCTTCTGCACTGGATAACAGGCCTATGAAGTTTGATGAAATTCAAAAGAAACTTAATCAGGTAATTTATGTTACGGCAACTCCCCGAAAAGAAGAAATTGCACAGTCAAGTCAGGTGGTGGAGCAGATTATTCGTCCTACAGGGCTTTTGGATCCTGAAATTGATGTAAGACCTTCCGAAGGTCAGATGGAAGATATTTATAAAGAAGTTAAGGCCAGAATCGAAAAAGGTGAGCGGAGTTTAATTTTAACCTTAACAAAAAAAATGGCGGAAGATTTAAGCGATTATCTTCAGGGATTAAACTTAAAGGTAAAATATATTCATTCTGAAATCGATACTTTTGAGCGTGTTGAAATATTAAAATTATTGCGTACCGGCGAAATTGATGTTCTTATTGGCATTAACCTTTTACGGGAAGGAATTGATCTGCCGGAAGTAAGTTTTATTGCCATTCTTGATGCAGACAAAATAGGATTTTTAAGGAGTACTACATCCCTTATTCAGATTGCTGGAAGGGCTGCAAGAAACGAAAACGGAAAAGTCGTAATGTATGCTGATTCAATTACTCCTGCCATGAAAGAAACGATTGAAGAAACAAGCCGTCGCCGCCACATTCAGGAAGAATACAACAAAGCTCACGGAATTACTCCTCATACCGTTAGTAAGGCTGTTCAGGATATTCTTGTCCGCCAGCAGAATGATGCAAAAGAAAATGCAGAAGTGGAAATTGGCTTTATAAAAAAGAATTCAAATCTTTTTGATGCAAAACAGCGGAAAAAACTTATTGAATCTCTTAAAAAAGAAATGTCGGAATGTGCTGACAGGCTGGAATATGAACAGGCCGCCGCCATAAGGGATCAGATTATGGAAATTGAAAAAATGTTTTCCGTAAAAAAGTAAAAATTTTATGAGAAAAATTGTGGCTCGATGGGTAGATGGTCAGGGCAATAAAAAACATTGTCTGATTGTTGATTTTTTTCTTATATGGTAAAATTAAAATTATGAGCAGATGTTTTGCAATGTTAAAACCCGGCGTTCTTGACAGAAGAATTGTCGGAGCAGTTATTTCCCGTTTGGAAAATAAAGGATTAAAGCTGGTTGGCCTTAAATTAATGAATATTTCTAAAGACCTTGCGTTCAGCCATTACGAAGAACACAAAGGAAAAAGTTTTTTTGATGAACTTGTTTCATATATTACAAGCGGACCTGTTGTAGCTATGGTTTGGGAAGGTGATGACTGTGTTTCTCTTGTTAGAAAAATTACAGGAAGTACAAAGCCTTCGGAGGCTGCTCCCGGAACTATTCGCGGAGATTTTTGTTCCCATACGAATCACAACATTATTCACGCTTCCGACAGCGATGAAAGTGCCGTGCGGGAAATAAATCTTTTTTTTAAGCCGGAAGAAATTATCGACTGGAACGATAGCCTTTGTTCCTGGCTTTAATTTTGCAAAATATACTTCTAAAATCAGACTTTTTTGAAGTATTTGCTGCAAATTGGAATATGAGAGTTTTACATTACCTCGAAAAGCGTATTTTTTTTCGAGATTTCCGTTAAGAATAAAACAAGAGGTTTTTAAGATGGACGAAAAAACTGTTGGTGTAATTGGTGCCGGTGCCTGGGGATCTGGACTTGCTCAGGCTATTGCCAGAGGCGGTCACAAAGTTCAAATGTGGGCAAGGGAACAGGATGTGGTGGACTCCATCAATTTAGAACACGAAAATAAACGCTATCTGCCGGGATATCCTCTTTCCGAAAATATGACTGCATCCAGCGACATTAAAGAAGTTGCTTCTGGAAAGGAATTTCTTATTCTTGCTTCTCCTTCCCTTTATCTTGCTTCTACGGCAAAACAGCTTTTGGATGTTGAGGATGTTAGGGAAGGCCGGGTTACCATAGGCGTTATTACAAAAGGCTTTATTCCTTCGGAAACAGGTCCTAAACTTGTTCTTGATACTTTGGAAAGCGTACTTCCGGAATGTTACAGAAAGTCGCTTGTTTATATTTCAGGTCCTTCTCATGCTGAAGAAGTTGCCATGGGTAAATTAACTGGCCTTATTGCGGCTTCTGAAAATGCAAAAAACTCAATTAGGTTCAGGGAGCTTATGCGTGTTCCCGGTCTTATGGTTTATTCTTCTCTGGATGTAATAGGCGTGCAGATATGTGCTGCTGCAAAAAATGTTGTTGCCATTGTGTATGGTGCATTGGATGCTCTTGCCGAAAAATCCGACCAGTTTGGCGACAATACAGAAAGTCTTTTGCTTGCAGCAGGATTAAACGAAATTCAGACTTTGGGAATGGCTATGGGTGCTACTCATCCTGAAACTTTTACTTCTATTGCCGGTGTAGGCGACTTGGATGTTACATGCCGTTCCAAATATGGCAGAAACAGAAGATTTGGTCAGGACATAATAAAAACCGATATGCTGGAAAAATTTAAAGATCTTGATGATTTAATTGCGAGAATCGGAGAAATCGGTTATCTGTCTGAAGGTGCTGTTGCCTGTAAATATGTTCACGAAATTTCTAAAATGCACGGCTTAAAGCTTTTAATTTGCGAAGGCCTGTACAAAATTTTAAATCGGGAAATTAAGCCTGCGGAGTTAATAGAAAAGCTTTTGACTACAGGTAAAATCGATTAAACGGATTAAAACAAAAATTAAAATATTGGAAGTAATTTATTATGCTGGAAAAAATAACTGGTACATTTAGTAATATTGTTAAGACTATAAGCGGAAAGTCTACCATCACAGAAAAAAACATTGAAGAAACTGTTGAACAGATAAAAATGGCTCTTTTGGAGGCCGATGTTAATCTTCGTGTTGTCCGCCGCTTTGTTAATGCAACTGTTGAAGAAGCAAAAGGTGAAAAAGTTCTTCGTTCGGTAAATCCCGGTCAGCAGTTTGTAAAAATTATTTACGACAGAATTGTAAAGCTGTTGGGCGACGAAAAAAAAGACTTAAATTTAAAAGGCACAGATACTCAGTCTGTAATTCTTCTGGCAGGTCTTCAGGGTGCCGGTAAAACTACGGCTGCCCATAAACTTGCTTTTCGCCTTAAAAAAGACGGCAGAAAACCTCTTTTAGTTGCCTGCGATCTTGTAAGGCCGGCTGCTGTAGAACAGTTAAAAACTTTAGGCGAAAAAATAGGCGTAACTGTTTATTCTGAAGATGGAGCAAAAGATGGCGTTAAGGTTTCTAAAAACGGTGTTGCTTTTGCAAAGAAAAACGGTTTCGATACAGTAATAATTGATACTGCCGGCCGTCTTCAAATTGATGAAGACATGATGAAAGAACTTTCTGCAATAAAAAAAGAATGTGATGTTATAGAAACAATTCTTGTTGCAGATGCCATGACAGGTCAGAATGCCGTTGACATTGCAAAATCTTTTGATGAGCAGACAGGTCTTACCGGTATTATCCTTACAAAGTTCGATTCCGATGCCCGTGGTGGTGCGGCTCTTTCGTTAAAAACAATTATAGACAAGCCTGTGTATTTTATTGGTACTGGCGAAAAAACAGAAGATTTGGAACCTTTTCATCCTGATCGTATTGCCAGCCGTATTTTGGGCATGGGCGACATTGTAAGTCTTGTTGAAAAAGCTCAGGAAACTGTTGATGAACAGGAAGCCCGTCGCCTTGAAGAAAAAATGGCCCGGAATGATTTTACTCTGGATGATATGCTGGATCAGTTTGACAGAGTTAACAAAATGGGAAGTCTGTCTTCAATTATGGAAATGATTCCCGGTCTTGCAGGTCAAATAGACGAAAGCAGGCTGGATATGTCTGGCATGAAGCACCAGAAGGCTATTATTCAGGCCATGACAAAAAAAGAACGGAAAAATTATCTTATTATTGGCCCAAGCCGCCGGAAAAGAATTGCAAAAGGAAGCGGAACTTCTGTAGCAGAGGTAAATAAGCTTCTAAAGCAGTTTGAAAAAACACGCCTTACAATGAAAAAACTTAGCCGCAATAAGGGAATGCAGGCAAAACTTATGCAGGGAATGGGAATGTTTAAATAAAAATGCCGTTGATTTACGAATCGAGGGTAAAAAATTCCAGCGTTAAAGAAGGTGAATGTTTTTTTACCGTAAAAACTGCATAACTTTTTTTTGAGTTTTTCCGGGGGCGGGAAATGCTCCCTGGATTTATTAAAAAAATTCCTGACTGTTCCTTAAAAAACGGTACATGGGTATGACCGAAAAATCCGCCGTCAATATGGTTTTTCTTTAGATACTGAAAATAAACTTCGGTATCTGTATAAAAATTGAATTTTGGCGGGTTTATTACGGTGAGTTTTGAATTTTCTTCATTTTTTTGAACATAATCCAGGCAGAATATTTCAAATGTATGGCCATGGGTAATCATGAGTTTTTTGCCGGAAACAGTAATTGTTTTTACGGGAGTTACTTCCCTTATGGTTTCCCCTTCAAAGCACAGATTCAGCCGGGCAGAATCGCCGTTTCCTTTAACAAAAAAAATATTTTCTGGAATGGTTCTGTCTGTTTCTTTAAGGAAAAATTCTTCTTCCATAATTTCTGCCAGATCTTCAATTCCATCTCCAAGAAAAATAAGGGCATTACACTCCTTTCCGTGCCTTGTTATGGCTGAGTACAAATTTTCTTTTTGAAAGTGACTGTCTGAAACAACAAGAATTTTTGCTTCATCAAGATTTTTTAAAGTTGAATCGTCTGTTGTGTCTGAAATATACATTTATTGTTTCTCAAAAATAAAGTGATTTACAGACTGCAATGAGGTTTCGCTGTCTATATAGTTGGCGACCTTGTATTTGCTGCCAAGAATATTTTGAACTGTAAGGAGCAGATTTCTG
>CAMAFU010000114.1 GCA_945833725.1 uncultured Treponema sp. | reverse complement strand
AAAAAAACATTTTCCGACGAAATAAAAGAGTGTTTCAACATTCTTATAACCCTGGCTTCGCAAAAATTCGGTAGCGACAGAAAATTTATAATTCTTACTGATGTTTTAAATTTTGATGATCTTACAGATATAGTTTTACAAAACAGCGAAACATGTTCTGGATTTTTTTCCCTTACGCAAATTGAAGAATATAAAACGCCTGGTTTTGGTTTTATTGAACAGACAGATATTTTTACAGCCCGCCGTTTTGGCTTAAACCGTGATCCATCCCTTTTTACGCCAAGATTTCTATCTTCAAAAATTTTAGGGTTTATAAAAAAACTGGAGCCACTCCCGAATTTGCCGGAAGTTTAACATCTGCATTTTTTGATGACAAGCAATCCCGATTTTTATATAATTTTTTTATGGCTTTTTTTGATAGTTTTGATGTAGCCGTAATTGGCGGGGGACATGCCGGAACAGAAGCAAGTCTTGCCTGTGCCAGAATGGGGCTAAAAACCGTTCTTATTACACAATCTGTAGATTCCATTGCAAGAATGAGCTGCAATCCTTCTATTGGAGGTGTTGCAAAAGGAAATATCGTCCGCGAAATTGATGCTTTAGGCGGAGAAATGGGGCGTCTTATTGACTCTTCCATGATTCAGTTTAGAATGCTTAATAAAAGCAGAGGACCTGCCGTTCAGTCGCCAAGAGCCCAGGCAGATAAAATTCTTTATGCTTCTCTTGCCCGTCAAACTATCGAAACTACACCGAATCTTTCAACTTTAATGGACACCGTTGTTGATATTCTTACTGTTGCATCCGACAAAGATTTGCCGCCCGACAGCGATACTAAAGCCGAAAAAGGAACAATTCCCGGAGAAATACGGTCTGATTTTTTATCGGAAGAAGCAAATTGCGGAAAAAGGCAGAAAGTTACGGCTGTTGTTACAGAACGGGGAAGAATTATTCCTGTAAGGTCTGTTGTACTTACTACAGGAACTTTTTTAGGCGGAAGAATTTTTATTGGTGAATATGATGCTCCCTGCGGACGAATAGGTGAATCGGGAGCTTTTGGACTTACCCATGCATTAAACAGACTGGGTTTTACAACCGGAAGGCTTAAAACAGGCACTCCCCCAAGAATTTTAAGGCACACTGTAGATTTTTCAAAAGCAGAACTTCAAGACGGGGATGATGTTATTGTACCTTTTAGTTTTGATAATACCGAAATTAACCGGCCTATGGTTCCCTGCCATTTAGTTTACACCAACGAAGAAACCCATAAAATTATACGGGAAAATATTTCCCGCTCCCCTCTTTATTCTGGAAAAATAAGCGGCATTGGTCCCAGATACTGCCCTTCAATCGAAGACAAAGTTATGAGGTTTATGGACAGGGAACGGCATCAGCTTTTTGTTGAACCAGAATCTTTACAGACAGATGAAATTTATATAAACGGTCTTTCCTCCAGTTTGCCGGAAGAAGTTCAGGATAAATTTTTGCGCACAATTCCAGGATTTGAAAACTGTACTGTTTCCCGACCGGGTTATGCCGTTGAATACGATTATGTAGAACCTACACAGCTTTTTCCAAGTCTTGAAACAAAAAGGGTTGCAGGTCTTTTTAATGCAGGGCAGATTAACGGAACTTCCGGTTATGAAGAAGCAGCAGGTCAGGGACTGGTTGCAGGAATAAATGCAGCCTTGTACGCAAAAGCCCATAAAAATCTTTGCGGACCTCTGGCAGTTCCAGACAGCAGCATGGGTCAAAAACCTGCCAGCATGGAAAAAGGTGCTTTTCAAAACAAGCCTCAGATGACAAAAGAAGAACTGGCTCTTTTTGATGAAATTTCAAGACGGGAAACTATATCCATAAATAACGCACTTATAAAAGCTCAAACTGATGCAGGATATAATAATTTTAAAAAAATTCCTGAATGGGAGCCTCTTATTATAGGCAGGGATGAAGGTTATATTGGCGTTCTTATTGATGATTTAGTTACATTAGGTACAAAAGAACCTTACAGAATGTTTACGGCACGGGCAGAATACAGACTGAAACTCCGCCACGATACAGCCGACAGACGGCTCAGCGAAAAAGCCTTTAAAGCCGGATTAAAAACAGAAGAACAAATTCAAAAAACAAGAGAAAAATACTTTCTTATAGACGAAGCCCTTAACCTTCTCCTTAAAAAAAAGGATGCAGAAAATCCAGGGTACAGCAACGAAATATGGCAGATTGCTCAGGAAGATTTTAAATACAAATACTACATCGAAAAGCAGGATGCCCGAGTTGCAAAAATGCACAAAATGGAAAACCGAAAAATTCCTGCGGACTTTGATTACGGCAAAATTCCTGCCCTAAGTTCAGAAAGCCGTATGAAACTGGAAAAAATAAGGCCGTTGACTTTAGGTCAGGCTTCAAGAATTTCCGGCATAAGGAATTCTGACATTATGCTTCTTATGGTTTACCTGTAATTTTGCTGACTGTTACATACTCTGAAGAAGAGATTCAACTTCTTTTTTGGAAAAGCCGCCTTTGTTGCAAAGCTCCGATGAAAACTGAGAAAGGGAACTTCCGTAAAAAAGTTTAAGTCCGCTTCCAAGGCAAACGGAAACGCCATTTTCCAGCAGACACCGGATTTTTCGGCTTAAATTTTCGATGGAATTTTCTTTTTCCGAAAAATCAGGGGTAAAAAAAACTTTAACATTGTTTTTCTTTAAAAATTCTGTAATTTCTTTTTCTTCTGCAAAAAGTGTATTCCCAAAAACGGAAGAAGGATTGCAAAAGGAAAGGGCTTTAAGCTGCAAAGAAGGATTTTTCAGGGAGGAAAGACTTATTCTTTTTTTTATGTGATTTTCATTAAGTTCCTTCATAAAATCCTGAAAACAAGTTTCTGTAATTTTATTATTTATGTTTCCAAAAATAAAAATTTCTGCCATAAGCTTGTCGTTTACGGCTTTAAGTATAAGTTCCGCTTCTGTTGAGGATAAATTTTCTGGATTACAGGCTAAAACAGGTTCAACAGTTAAAACATTGCTGAACTTTTTTTTTATTTGCAAAAGACAAGGCTCAAGGCATGATGAAAGTTCTTCCGACATTAAAAAAGTTGAATTTATAACGCCGTAAATATGATTTACAGAATCGGCCTTTGCTTCTGCCAGAGAAAGGGTAAACAGATTCTGCATGTCTTTCTGGTTTTTTATCCGCAGTCTGGCAAAAGAAATAAAATCATCCTGAAATTCTTTTGAAAGCCGTTT
The DNA here is from genome assembly GCA_945833725.1 of uncultured Treponema sp. Classification (GTDB taxonomy): domain Bacteria; phylum Spirochaetota; class Spirochaetia; order Treponematales; family Treponemataceae; genus Treponema_D. Next base: position 3,102 of record CAMAFU010000114.1, on the reverse strand, counting down.
TTGTTTGTCGTCAAATTCCGGGATATAGTAACCTGCCCATGTTACAAAAGAAGGATAACTCATTCCCAACTGAATGTAATTATGAAAATCAACTTTCTGAAGTTTTATAAAGTCGGCAACAGATGTCATATTATGGCAGAATTATTTTGCTTCGATTTTATGAATTTCTGTATTCCAAATATTTTCAACAAGTTCAATAAAATGATTTTTTTGCTCCTCAGGAAGAAATGAAGCAAGAAAACTGTTGATAATAACCTGCTTTAATTCAGAATGAGTAAAATTCATTTTTGTATAAAGATTCCAATATTCATCTAAAAGTTCTGCACCAAAAAACAGAGGGTCGTCTGTATTAAGGGTTACAAGCATTCCGCAGTCAAAAAATTTTCTGAAAGGATGTTCTTCCAGAGATTTTACATATTTCTTTGTAAATACATTGCTTGTGGGAGCAACCTCAAAAGGAATACGGTTTTCGGCACAATAATCCATAAGTTTTTTATCTTGAATAGCCGTAATTCCATGACCAATTCTTTCGGAATGGCAAAGCTGAATTGCATCCCAGATTGAAGGAGAATCAACATCCTCGCCGGCATGAGCTACAGCATGAAGCCCCATGGAAAGTGCCTTTGAAAAAACAGGAGCGAAATCTTTTGCAGGACCTTTGCTTTCAGCTCCACCAAGACCAATGCCTATAAAACCTTCAAATGGATTTGAAGCAAAAAGTTCAAGATTTTTTTCTGCATTTTCAAGGCCAAAGGTCCGGCTAACATCGCCTAAAAGCCAGACAGTAATGCCTGTTTCATCTTTTATTTTTTTTAGGTTTTTCTGGAAATTTTCTGTCATTTCTTTATACGAAAAACCTTTTTTTAAAAAAGCAGAAGGTGCAAAAAATGCCTCGCAATGAGTAATGCCGTTCCTTAAAAGGTAAGATTTTAAATCATCAAAAACCAGATCAAAATCGCTTACTTCGGTAAAAAGATCCTGAACCTGAAGAAAAGCTGAAATAAAACCGTTCAAATCGGAATAGGAAAAAAGAGAGTCCATTTCCTGAGAAGTGAATTCTTTTCCTTTTGTTTTAAAGTACAGTTTTTTTATTGATTCCCGGCTGATAACAGCTTCAATATGAATATGAAGTTCTGCTTTCGGAACTTTTCCATACAGTGAATAAAACTCTGCTTTTTCCATTTAAATTTCCTCGATATTTATTATCGGCTGATTTTGAATATTCTTTAACTGAAAGAAACTTCCGGCAGTGTTTTTAAAACCTGTTCCAGTTGAAGGACTATGGAATTAAAGGTATTAAGTGCATCCTGTACAGGAGCTGTATCTGCCATATCAACGCCGGCAAGTTTAAGGCTTTCTAAAGGATATTTTGAACCGCCGGATTTAAGGAAGTTAAAATAGTCCTGTCTTTCTTTTTCTCCGCCGCCAGTTACCCTTTTTGCAAGGGCAAGGGAAGCAGAAATTCCCGTAGCATATTTATATACATAAAAAGCATTGTAAAAATGAGGGATTCTAAGGCCTTCCAAATTGCTTTCGTCTTCAAAAACCATTTCGGGACCAAAATACTGATGCAGAAGATCTCCGTATATTTGCCGGAGGAGGGATGAATTAAGAGGAGTGCCGCTTTCTAATGTTTCGTGGGCTTTAAGTTCAAACTCGGCGAACATTGTCTGACGGTGAAGAGTAGCAAGAATATCATCCGCACGCATGGAAAGAAGATATGCCTTTAACTGAGGTGTCTGGGCATTGTTAAGGAGATATTCAAAAACAAGCTCTTCGTTAAAAGTTGAAGCAACTTCTGCCTCAAAAATTGTGTAGTTATAGCTTAAATACGGATTGTTGTTTTTTGAATACCAGGAGTGCATGGAATGCCCCCCTTCGTGAGCCATAGTAAACAGATCTCGAATGGAATCGTCTTTGTAGTTAAGGAGAATGTAAGGATCGCTTGTATAAGTGCCGGAACTGTAAGCCCCGGAACGCTTGCCTTTGTTTTCGTATCTGTCGACCCAGCCGTTAAGCAGACCGGAACACAAAGTATCTGTATATTCCTGACCTAAAGGAGAGAGAGCCTTGCGGCAAATTTCTACAGCCTGTTCGTATGTTGTTTTTGTATGGACTTCTGGAACAAGGGGAACATAAACATCGTAGTGCCTAAGCTGTTCGACACCGAGAATTTTTTTTCTGAGGGCATAATAATTATGCAGGGAAGAAAAATTTTTGTGTACTGTGTCGATTAAATTTCTGTATACTTTTTCGTCGACCTTGTCGGAATACAGGCTGGCCTGCAAAGATGAGGCGTATCCCCTTGCCCTGGAATAAAAAACATCGGAATTAACGCTGCCGGCATAAAGGGATGCAAGTACATTTTGATTTTGAAGGAATCCCTGATAAAAATTTTTATACGCCTGCTTTCGTACAGCCCTGTCCGGATTATGAAGGAAAAGAGTGAAAGTAGACTGTGTAAGCGGCATGGACTTTCCGTTTACATTTACATCCTGAAATTTTAAATCTACATTTTCCAGAAGGCTGAATGTATTTGCAGAAGCCTGCGCTGTTTCTGAAGCCAGAGAAAGGATACGCTCCTCTTTTTCTGAAAGGATGTAAGGCTTTTCGTAAAGTTCTTTTTGAACGAAAATGCGGTAATTGTCGAACTCTTTGGATTTTAGCCATTCTGAAATTAAATCTTCTGGAATTGACATAAGTTCAGGAGAGAAGAACGCACTTTCTTCGCCGGCTTTTGCGTACGCCATTAAGGCACGGCCTTCTTTATCTTGAGAAGCACTGTCGCTTTCGTCGGAAGTATGAAGCAGACTGGAATAGCAGTACAGATTTTCTAAAGTGCAGTATAATTTTTCGTAATCTTTAAGACAGGAAAGGAAATTTTCTTTTGAGAGACCCATTTTACCTTTCCAGGACGCAAGATTTTTTATAAGGGATGGAACTTCGGACAACTCCTTTTCCCAAAGTTCGTCGTTTTTGTAAAGTGAAGAAAGATTCCATTTATTTTCTGCTGGAACATCTTTCCGTAAAGGTATAACATCTTTTTCCATAGAATGAATTATAACACTTTCCGCCGTATTTTTCGAGGTCTCTATGCTTTTT
>CAMAFU010000113.1 GCA_945833725.1 uncultured Treponema sp. | reverse complement strand
GGCGCCTCCTGCACATTTTTGCAAAATTGCGGAAGTATGAACGATTTGTAAATTTCCTGCTTGTTAATTTTGTCGCGCGGCATTTTTTCCAAAACTTTTTTCAGTATCACGAAAAATAAAAGAGTGACCGAAAACGCAATTATAAGCGAAGCCCACAGCCTTTTTACGAAAAATTCAGGTTAAACCTCTTCTGCGTCACTTATAAAACAGGCAATTCCCTCTGCAACATACTTTTCCCGGAGGGTCTGACAAATATTTATAAGTTTTTGAGATTCTTCCTTTGAACAATAAACTATGAACATTTTATTCAACTGCGGCCAGATTGAATCCCCCAGTTTAGGATTTGTGTATCCTGCCCCCATTACATTTTCAAGTTTTGTGTACCGGGCGGCTACCTGTTCATCTTTAAAATGCTGAACAAAATCTTCTTCCAGTGCCTGAGAAAAAATTATTTCTACCCTCACCAGTTTTCCAGCATGTTTTCGTATATTTTCTAAATATCCCATTTTTTCCCTCTTTACAGGTTAATTTTTACTGCTGATTTTCGGAACTTTCCAATTCCTGTTTTATTGCCAGACGGCGTTTATCTTTTTCGGCCTTCTTTGCAGCTTTTTTTAAGCGGCGGTTGTTAAAGATGTAATAAATTGAAGGCATTATAAACAGCGTCATAAGGGAACCGAAAGTCATTCCTCCAAATACCGTAAGGGCAATAGGCTGCATGTTTGCAGAACCTTCTCCCGGGAAAAACGCCATTGGAGCAAGAGAAATAACAGTTGTAAGAGTAGACATAAGAATCGGGCGCAGACGGTTTTTTGCAGCTTCTATACAAGCTTCTTTTAATTCCAGCCCCCTCTTTCTTAACAGGTTTGTATAATCAACAAGAACAATTCCGTTGTTTACGATTGTACCTACAAGAACAAGCATACCTATAATCGTAATAACATTTATCTGATTTCCAGAAATAGCGTAAATTGCCACAACACCAATAAAGGAAAGCGGAATTGTAAGGATTACGATAAAAGGATCAAGAAGCGATTCAAACTGCGATGCCATAACAATAAATACAAGGAATGCAGCAAGAAGAATTATAAGTCCAAAGCTCTGTACAGCTTCCATCATATCTTCCATATCGCCGGTATAAGAAATAAGCACACCTTCTTCTTTTGCAAGGTTTTCGTCAATAAGCCGTTCCACCTGATTCTGAACCTCTCCCAACGAAAGCCCGTCGTTTGGCTTACATGTAACTTTAATTACCCTGGCCTGATTTTCGCGGTAAATTGTTACAGGAGCCGTTCCCGATTCATAATGAGCAAAACTTGAAAGAGGAATTCTTGTGCCGCTGGATGTAACAAGAGAAATTGAATCCAAATCCGACAGTTTTGCCCTATCTTTTTCCGAAACGCGGACAATTACATCAATATCGTCACCGTTTTTTGTAAAGCGGCTGGCAGTTGTTCCGTTTACAACTCCTGCAATTTCTGCACCTACAGTATAAACATTCAACCCCAGTTCCTGCATTCGTTCCCTGTTAAATATTATATTTGCCTGAGGAAGACCGTCTTCCAGATCAGAATCAACTTCACCAACCCAGTCTTTTCCTTTTTGTTTAAGGATATTTTCAATATCCCGGGCAGTAGACATTACAAGGTTTAAGTCATCGGATTTTACATTTATGTTAATACCGGCAGAACTTGACGCATTGTTTGCATTTGCCCCGAAACTTAATTTTGCTCCTGGGAATTTGTCAAAATATTTCCTCAACTTTGCTTTTACAGAATGTTCATTGTCCCAGCCCTTTTCCCTTTCATTCGGTTCATAGAGGGTAAAAGTTACGGAACCAGTATTTGTTTCAGAAGAGGAAGAAACAATGCTTGAACCACCCACATTCACTGTAGAATATTTTATGCCCTTTAATTCCTGCAGGGCCATTGCTTCAAATTCCCTTACAATATCTTCCGTAACTTCAAGTCTTGTTCCCTGAGCAAGTTCAAACTGCACTTTTACAGAGTTAGAGGCAGATTGAGGCATAAAAACAAAACCTACAAATTTAATTGCAAAAATTGCCAGGAAGAACAGCAAAACAAGAAGCAGAATAAAGGCCTTTCTGTGTTTAAGGGCAAAGGAAACGCCTTTTGCATAAGATTCATCGAGTTTATAGAAGAAATTGTTGAAAGCTTTATTTACGGCAAAACCAACTCCCCGACCTTCATTTCTTGTTCCCCCGACTTTTGTAACATATTGAGAACACAAAACAGGAACAAGGGCAATGGCAACAACAAGGGAAGACATAAGCGAGAAAATTATTGTCCAAGCAACATCCGTAAAAAGTTGTCCCATCATTCCAAGTTTGTCTTTAAATACAAGCATTGGAAGGAAAATACATACAGATGTAAGAGTAGAACCCATTATGGAAGTAACCATTTCCTGAGATCCCAAAACAGCTGCAACTTTAGGCTTTGCATTCCTCTGAATATACGAATAAATATTTTCCAGAACAACAATAGAGTTATCTACAAGCATACCGATTCCAAGAAGAAGACCGGCCATGGAAATCTGATTGATTGAAATGCCCTTTAAATACATGCAGAAAAGGGTAATCATTACAGAAATTGGAATTGAAAGACCTACAATCAGCGTCGATTTTAATGAACGGAGGAAAATAAACAGAACAGCAATAGCTAGCAGAGCACCCTGAATAACGGACTTTACAACTTCCGAAATAGTCTGGGAAATAACATCCGTAGTATTGTTTGTTTCAATAAGTTCAACATCCGATGGAAGTTCGCTCTTTAATTTTTTAAGTACAGTACGAACTTTTTTTGCAGCCTGCACGGAATTTTTACCTGACTGTTTTTGAAGCATAAGCATTACACAAGGTTCACCGTCAAGATAAGCCAGTGTAGACTGAGTTTTGTAACCTTCGTAAACATCGGCAATATCCCGCAGACGGATAGTCCTCATTACCTGATCGCTACCAACCTTATATGAAATGACAGTATTTTTTAAATCTTCAATTGATTTGTATTTTCCATCATTTTTAATTGTATAGTTTGTGTCGCCGGATGTAATTGTACCGCCGGAAGACTGAATGTTCTGCACGCCAATCATCTGTGCAACATTGCTTATAGTAAGACCGTACGCTTCCAGCCTGTCCCTTGGAATATCAACATTAATGGACTTTTCCCTGCCACCAGAAACATTTGCCGAAGCAATACCGTCAATCTGCTCAAGCTTAGGTTTAATCGTATCTTCGGCCAATGCCCTTAATTCTTCTGGAGTTCTGCTTCCACGAAGGGCTATCATCATTATAGGCATCATGGAAGGATCCATTTTTATGGTAATAGGAGAATCAGCCCCATCCGGAAGATAATTCCGTATCATGTCAATTTTATCCCGGACATCACCACCGGCAGCATCCAGATTTGTTCCATAATTAAATTCCAGCATAACAAGAGAAAGCCCCGCCATAGACTGGGACTGGAGTTTTTTTAAGCCGGAAACACCCGACAAGGAACTTTCCAAAAGCGAAGTAACGCTCTGTTCAACTTCTTCAGGACCTGCATTGTCATAATTCGTACAGACAATCATGTAAGGCATTTCCATATCAGGAAACATATCTACAGGAAGCTGGGTCGTACAAAAAATACCGAGAACAATAGCAAGAATAAAAAGAAGCTGCGTTGTTACCGGTTTATTTACACATTTTTCAGAAAAAGTCATGTTTTCTCCTATAAAAACTCCGCGTTAGCGGCAGCGCATGGATGCGCTGAATAAGTTTGCGAAGCAAACCGTGATAAAAAATTACAGGGATGGAATTTTTTATCACAACTTATAATCTCCCATAAAATAAAGCTTGAATAACAAACTTCTAAAAAAATAAAACACCGAATTAAAGGCCGCACAAAAGAAATTTAAAATTCAGACTGCACAACTGACACAATATTTACTTTTGAACCGTCATTTAAAAGCGACATACCCTTTACAACAATTTCATCGCCGGCTTTAATGCCTTCGGTAATTTCCATTTTATCGTCTACAGTTATGCCAACTGTAACAGGAACAAGTTTTACCGTAGTTTTATTGTCTTCGTGACTGTCCGCCGTAAAAACATAATTTTTTTCGTTTCTTACAACAACAGCCGTACTTGGAATTACAATGGCATTCTTTTTTGAATCAGTAACAAGTTTTACTCTTCCGTACATTCCCACTTTTATTCTGGAATCGTCCCTGTCAAAGCGAAGTTTTACGCCCATAGTTCTGGAAACAGCATCAAGAACAGGACTTACCTCAAAAATAGTGGCAGCAAACTCAACACCAGGATAAGCATCAAAAGAAATTGTAGCTTTCTGACCGTTGGAAATGCGGCTAATAAAACGCTCAGCAATATTTATTTTAATTTCCAGGTCGTCAGTTCTTGCAACAGTTGCAAGAGGAGAAGACTGACTTACAGTGGCACCAACCTGAGCCGGAAGAGAAGTAATCCGCCCAGAAATCGGAGAAATTACCGGGTTATCGTTGTAAACGGCTCCAATTCTTAAAGGATTAACATAAGCAATAGTCTGACCTTTTTTTACCAAATCGCCCACACTTACAAGAATATTTGTAATTTTTCCGGCCTGATCCGGCATAACAGTAACAGAATTTACAGAAGTAACATCTCCGCCGAATTCAAGATAATTATCCAGATTACCAGGTTTAGTCACCAGAGTATTTACAGCAAAAATCTGTTCAATTTCTTTTTCCTCTGCAACTGCCGAAGGTTTTTTTCCTGCACAGCCTGCAAACAGACAACCTGCCAGCAAAATCGCAATACCTGCATAAAATTTCCCCATTTTCATATTCTCATTCCTCCAACGATGATTTTTAACAACCCAAAATTACTCCGTTTTAGAAAGATTAACATTCAAAATGCTTTCCAAATCCATAAGAGCCGAAATGTACTGATATTTTTGGTTCAACTGACCAAGTTTAGCCTGATTAAGGGAACTTTCAGCATCTTTTAAATCCAGAAGTTCCGTAGTACCGTTTCTGTACGACTTGTACTGCATGTCATAAGCTTTTTGAGCAAGTTCAACAGAGCGGTTCATATTTTCAATCTGAGCTCTTGCCTGATTCAAAGTATCTACAGCCTTTTTTACATTCATCTTCTGATTTTCCTTTAAGGTTTCAAGAGCCAGTTCCATCTGAATAAGATTCTGCTTGTAATCCTTCAACTGCTGCATATTCGAAGACCAGGGAAGCATATTGGAAAGATTCCATGCCAGCGAAACAGTTAAAGCACCGCTGTCGTCCCATTTGTCAGATGAACCAATATCAGAAATAAACTTAAAGGCATTTGAACCGGTGTACAAAGGCTGATAAGCAAAGTTTACAGCAAGAGCAGGAACAAAATTTCCCAATTCAAGCCCTTTAATCCCGATTTTTACAGACTTAATGTTGTTTTCCATAAGCTGAATGTCCAGATTCCTGCTTCCATACTTTTCAAGAAGCACATCCGTATCTACATCCACATACACAGGTTCAATAGACCCGGAAAGTTCAATTTTAGTACCCACATCCATACCAAGAAGAAAAGCAAAAGTATCAAACTGCTGATTTAAAACCCGTTCAGCTTCTTCTACCTGCGGCTTTGTATTTTCGTAGTTTACCTGAGTCTGCAAAAGCTGAATTTCCGGCACAAGACCGTTTTTAAAATTAGCCTCCGCCTGAACCATCCTTTGCCTTGCACTCTCCAGCGTGTCTTTCTGAATCTTTAAATTTTCCTGCTGAAGAAAAAGCCCGTAAAAAAGTTTTTTAATATTAAGGACAGTATCTTTTCTATTCTGCTCCCAGGAAATTTTCTGACCTTCGTAAGCAGCCTTAGAAGCCTGAATAGCAGAAATATATGCCAGCGAAAAATTCCAGCTTACAGAAACACCGCCAACAGTATTCCAGTGAATAAGTTCCCCTTCTTCAATTCCTTTAGCTTTTAATGTCTCTTTCGCCACAGATTCCGGAATACCCTTAGAAGTCAAACTAGAAAGATAAGTCGGAAACGGATCTTTATTTGCCCGCCTAAAAGTTCCAGATACCTGCACAGAAGGAATAAAAACATTCCAGCTGTTATCGGCCGCCCGTTTTTTTATTTCCAGATCAATGTCGTTGCTTTTAAGAGTCCGGCTGTTTTCCAAAGCATAATTTACGGCATCATCAATAGAAAGAACAACTTTATCAGACTCCGCAAACACCAGCGATGCAAAAACCACAGCACCAAAAGCAGCAAAAACTTTTTTCATAAACCAGTAACCTCCAGCTCCATAAATATAAAATACAGGGCGGCTTCTGCAGCAAGCAGCAGAACCGGGCTATCCAGGGTTCCGCTATTCGCTCCATTCTTCCGCTCCACTACCGTTCCGCTCCAGAACAGGCAAGCCTGCCCTTCCTATCCCTGCCGC
>CAMAFU010000112.1 GCA_945833725.1 uncultured Treponema sp. | reverse complement strand
GCTATCCGCCCTTCCGCTAATCGCTTCATCCGGCAAAGCCGGACGCTTCGCGGGGCTACTATCCTTGCCGCAGTAGAGTCTTTGCCTCCGCAAAATTTTCCTTACAACTTTATAATACGGAAATACCTGAAAACAGCCGGATGAATTATTGACAGCCTGTACGGATATTGATAATATAATAAAACATATTCGAATATTATTTGGAGGATAGTCATGGCTGGTGCTAGTAAAAACTCTCGTACTACAGTTGCAACTCAAAAGTTTGAATGCCCTGATTGTGGTGGCGAAATTGTTATGAAAACTATGTACGAAAACGGAAGACTCAGAAACCTTGCTGAGTGTTCAAAATGCAAACGCACAGAGCGTCGCCCTAAAGATTTTAAAAAATAATCTTTAATAAAAAATCCTGCCGGCTTGAAAGTGCACTTCTTTCCGGCAGGATTTTTTTTATCTGGAAGCAGACTTTCCAGGAACACCCCGTCTGTCGAAAGGATAGAACCTGTAACTGGCATTTCCAAGAATTTTATTTTTATTTACATATTGAGGTTCCAAACTTGTATAATAAGTTACGGAATATGCGTCAAATAAAGTTAAAGGCATAAGTTTCTGGCTGTAGGAGTGGCGCATGTCAAGGGAATTGAACCTGTTGTCCCCCATCATAAAATAACAGTTTTCCGGTATAAACACAGCCTGACCGTTTGCATCGTTTGAAGGGAACGGTCCCATATTCCTGCGGTCTAAAAGGAAAACATAAGTATTAAGTTTTACAGCTTCCTGCATTAAATCCATAATTTCTGCTTCCCCGGAAATTTTCTCTGGATCTTTCCCTGCAAGAAGAAATTCAGCATCTGTAAGAATAAGTTTGCCGACAACTCTTTTTATCATCAAGTTCAATTTAAAATTTGCCTCTTCGTACAAATTTCCGTTAAAATCCTGCGGTTTTGAAGAAATCCAGTCAGTCATAAAACTGGAGAACCACTGGCTTCCAGACTGGCTGGACAAAAGTTTTTCTGCATAATAACAGTGCTGGGCAAACAGTGCGTATTCAAAAAGGTTATTTTTGTTAAAGAAAGATTTTAAATCCTCACTGGACTTTGTTTTCTGGTAAAGACCAAAATATTTATCGAAAGTTTTTGCAATAGACCGGCACTCCTGTTCAAAAAGAAAAACATCAAAATTACGCCGTTCCTCTTCACATTCCAGAAGAGAGTCATATTCAACCTGCGTTAAAGGAAAATCTTCTACTTTTGATTTTAATGACGGCTTTAAAGAATTTAAATTCCACATGGCATAGGTACTGTCTTCTTCAACTTTCTGCCAGACAGGATTTTCTTTTGTTCTTGAATAAAGGCTTCCGTCCTGCATCATAAGCTGTTCCCCTGGAACTCCCGTAATACGCTTTACAAGGGGATCTGCCTTGGGATTTCCCTGACTGTCTACATTAAGATTTACATTTGTTAAAGTACACATGTAAACAAGCTGGCTTAAAAAAGTTTTTACTTCGCTTTTTCTGTCCATGGAATAATGAGGATTTCGGAAAACAACAATATCACCCCGCTTATAATCCTTAAAACATGGAAGACCTACCTGTGAAAGAGGAAATTTAGGACCGCTTAAAGTTTTAAAAACTACAACTCTGTCTTTTATAAGAAATTCAGGAACCATAGATTCCGACGGAATCTGATAAAGCTGAAGAAAAAAAATGTTTATTAAAAAAACCATGAAAACAGCCTGCACAAGGGCATCAACCCAGCCTAAAATTTCGTGAACTACAGATTTTATTGTGCTGTCGGATTTCTGCTTTTCAAAGGTCTGCTTCCATTTTGAATCAATTTTTTCGATTCGCTTTGGATTTATGTAATAAAGAATATATAAATCAAAAACCGAAGAAACGCACCAGAAAAAAACAGTAATTAAATCGAGGAAAAACGGTGTTCCATAACTTCCGGCACGGCGGATTACAAAAGAAAGAAGAAGAACATAAGGATGATATTGAAGAAGAAGCCTGAAAATTTTAAGGCCTGATTCATCGTTTTTTCCAAAAATTCTGCTAAACCCCTGAAAATACACAGCAGCCGTAAAAACAAGACTTAACGGAAGAGCCAGAAGTGAAACATCAAAATGCCATGAAAAACACAGCAGGGAAAATACGGCAGAAGACAACGACACTGCCAAAGAAAACACTCGCAATTTGCTTTTATTCATAGAAAAATTATATCAAAAAGCACAAAAAACTTCGATAGATTTTTTTTAACAGATGAATTTTATGTAAAAATAGCCTTACAGGAATTTCAAAAAAATTATGGCCGGCGGAGATTTTTTGCCATTTCAAGGAATTTACGGAAAGCTGAATCGGGCTTTTTTAACTCTTTTGAGCCTCTTGTTATTTTGCAGAGGGATACGCTGAATTTTTTTGCAATTTCCCGCTGAGAAGTTCCTGCATCAATTTCGCAGACCAAAAGCCATCTTTTTGCAAAATCTTCCAGTTCGGAAGGGGTAAAAAGGCAGTTGAAAAAATCGTATATTACGGCATCGTCTTTAACATCTGCAAGAAGAAAGCAGATCTGCCGAAGACTTTCTTCTAAGGCCTTTTTCTGTTCAGTTTCCCTGTTTTCTATTTTTTCCATGGGAATAAAATCTATCATAAAACACGCTGTTTATCAAACACCAAAACCAAAATTACAGGTTATTTTCGGAAACTGTCTCTGGATAAAAGCATCTTACATAATGACCTGCTTTAATTTCTTTCCATTCAGGGCGTTCTGTAAGGCAGCAGGGCTTTGCTTTTGGACAACGGTAACAGAAAGGACATCCTTCCGGCGGTTTTAAAGCTGTCCTTACTTCTGAATCTTTGGAAGAAAGGGTTCCCATGCACCCCTGAAATAAAATTTTCGTATACGGGTGAACACATTCCCGGTAAAAATTTGCAGCTTCCCCTTCTTCGACCATAATTCCCTGATACATTACTCCGATTCTGTCGCAGAAATAGCAGCTTACCCGTAAATCGTGGGCTATAAAAATCATTGAAAGATTTCTGTTCTGTCTTATTTCCTGCAGCAGGTTAAGTATTTGTCCCTGAATGCTTACATCCAAGGCAGATACAACTTCGTCGCATATTAAAAGTTCCGGCTGACACAAAAGTCCTCTGGCAATGGAAATTCTCTGCCTCTGACCGCCGCTGAATTCTCCGGGGAATTTATCCAGATCATGTCTTGAAAGTCCTGTTTCTTCTAAAATATCGCCGGCAATTTTTCTGGCCTGAGTTTTTCCCGGCCACAAGGAACTATGACGCAATCCTTCTGTTAAAATTGTAAAGACTGTCATTCTAGGATTCAGGGAGCGGGCAGGATCTTGAAAAATATACTTAATAAGGGATTTGTTCTGCATTCCTGAAGAATTTTTCTGCGGATTAAAAATTATTTTTCCACTGTCACTTTTATACATACCGACCAAAAGTTTTGCTACCGTTGTTTTTCCGCAGCCTGATTCACCTACAATGCCGTAAGTTTTTCCCCTTTCCACAGAAAAGGAAACATCGTTAACAGCATAAACAAAATTATCTTTTCGGGCAAAAAATCCCGATTCAAGATAAAATTTTTTTGTAAGGTTTTCCACCTGAATGATATTATCCATTTATTCCTTCCGTTTTTTTATTTTCTGTCATAAAAGGACAGGTATAATCTGCGTTACGGCAGTTTTGGACTGCAGATGAACAGCGCGGTTCAAAAGGACAGCCCGGTTCTGGATTTGAAGGCTCCGTAACTTTTCCTGGAATAGAAGAAAGTTTTTGAACTTTATAGTGGGTTCCAAAACGCGGCATGGCAGAAATAAGAGCTTTTGTGTATGGATTTTTCGGATTTTTAACTATATCTTCCGTTTTGCCTTCTTCCATTATTTTTCCGCCGTACATAACGATTATTCTGCTGCAAAGTCTGCTTACAAGACCTATATCGTGGCTTATAAATATTATTGATAAATTTCTTGTTTTGTTAAGTTGAAGCAGAAGTTCTGTAATTTGAGCCTGAACTGTTACATCAAGAGCAGTTGTCGGTTCATCGGCAATAAGAAGCCTGCAGCCTTGAGCAAGAGCCAGTGCAATTCCTATGCGCTGCAGCTGACCGCCTGAAAACTGATGTGGGAAATTTTTAAGACGGCTTTTTCCGTCGGGAATACCTGTTTCTGCAAGAAGAGATGCAGCTTTTTCGGCAGATTCTTCCGGCGCAATACCTGGAAAAGAATTTGAGAAAGTTTCAAAAAATGCACTTTCCATACTTTGAAGCGGATCAAAAACCCTGGAACTTTCCTGAAAAATCATGCCTATTTCTCTGCCACGGAAACGACGGAGCTGTTTGTTGTTAAGCAGTAAAAGGTTTTCTGTTTTTTCGTTTTGGCGGTAGTATATATTTCCTTCGACGAATGCGTTTTCTGGTAAAAGACCTGTAACGGCAGCTGTTGAAACAGATTTTCCAGAACCGCTTTCTCCTACAATGCCAAGAATTTCTCCTTCGTCTACATTAAAGGAAACTCCCCGAACTGCCTGCACAAAAATATTATTTTTTCCCCGGCGAAGCAAAAATGTAACACGAAGATTTTCCACCGAAAGAAGGCTGTTTTTATTTTGCAGAACATCGGGGCGTTGCGGGGTGTCCCCGCTGGAAGGGGTAGCGGACAAGCCGGAATGGAGGGACCAAGTTTTTTTCGGACAGTAATCTGGACTGGAGGAATCTGGCTTGGGAGCGAGGGGAAGGCTTTCCCCCTTTTTTGATTTTTTTAAGCCTTTTTTAAAAACAACATGATAAGGATCAAAATAATCTCTTAAAGCATCTCCAATAAAATTAAATGCCAGCGTTACAGAAAGTAAAAGCCACACCGGCATTAAAAGCCACGGAAAATTTCTTAAATTTGAAAGGGTTGAAATTTCTCTATTTATAAGTGAACCCCAGCTTACCGCCGGATCTGCTATTCCAAGGCCCAAATAAGACAATGTTGTTTCGCTCATAATAAACCCTGGAATTGAAAGTGTAGTGCTTACTATAAGAAGGCTTGCTGTTTGAGGAATAATGTAGCGGAAAATTATGGAAACTGCCGGTATTCCTTCTGATTTTGCGTTCTGAATGTAATCTTCGCGCTTTATTGAATGGACTATTCCCCTGAAAGTTCTGGCACTTCCCGGCCAGCCTACAAGACTAAGAATAAGGGTTATTATCATGTAGCTCATTCCAGAATCCATTGTACTATTTAGTATGGAACGGAGAAAAAGTATAAGGTAAAGGGAAGGTATAAGCATGAAGAATTCAGAAACGCGCATTATAGACCAATCTGCACCTCCGCCAAAATATCCTGCAATTCCTCCCAGAACAACGGCAAGAAGAAGACTTATGGCACTGGCAACAAAACCGATTGTCAGGGAAATTCTGCTTCCGTAAACCATTCTGGAAAACAAATCTCTGCCCAGATTGTCGGCTCCGAATAAAAAAACTGGATAAGGCTTTTCCTGAGCAGAAGAAGGCAATGTTCCGAAAAGATGTATATTACATTCTACAAGTCCAAAAAGTTTGTAGGGACTTCCTTTTACAAAAAAATTGATTTCGTGGTTCAGTCCCTTTACTTTTGCATACTGCCATGAAGACTGGTTAAGCACCCGGAATTCCCTGGCCTTTAGCTTTCCGGAGGAAATTTAGATGTTGGCAGGATGAAATGTTGCTGTTTCAAATGTTGCAGAAGGTGAATAAGGGGCAATAAATTCTGCAAAAATCATAAACAGGTAGAGAATTATAAGAAAAATAAGGGAAATAAAACCCAGCGGGCGTGTTTTTAAGTATGTAAGGAATTTTTTCATTGTTCTTTTCCGTATCTGATTCTTGGATCTGTAACTGCCAGAAGTATGTCGCTTACAAGCATTCCCACAAGTACTAAAGCTGAAATAAACATGCTGTTTGCCAGTACAAGATTAACATCCTGCTGAAGAACTGCTTCGTACATAAGCCTTCCTATTCCCGGATAAGAGAATATTATTTCCAGAACAAGGCTTCCTGAAAAAAGGCTGGCCAAAAGATTGGAACTGCCTGTAATGTATGGATTAAGTGTATTTCTGAAAGCGTGATGTAAATAAATGCGTTTTTCGGATATTCCTCTTGAACGGAGGGCCATTATATAAGGAAGTCCCAGCTGATCCAGCATTGTAGAACGCACTGTACGCATTGTTCCCCCTACTCCACCAAGAAAAGAAGCTAAAAGCGGCAGAAAAATATGATGAACATAACTGAAGGAAAATTTAAGGGGCGCATCGCTGAAAGAAAAAGAAGGATAGGCTGTTACAGGAAAAAGATTTGACCAGGAGGCGAAAAGCTGAAAAAGAATAAGAAGCAGAATTCCCGGAAATGCATGAAAAAAAAGTGCAAAAAAAGTTGCCGCCAGATCAGTTTTTGTTCCTGCCTTGCTTGAAAAATATATTCCG
>CAMAFU010000111.1 GCA_945833725.1 uncultured Treponema sp. | reverse complement strand
CAATACCTGCCCTACCTAATAAATTTTTAGAAAGTTCTGAGCTGCCGTTTGTTTCTGAAACTGCATTTTTTAAATCTAGACCGCCTTCTATACTGGCAAAATAACTTTTTGAAAAAATTCTTTCAAATTCATCCAGAGCGATTTCTGCATCAGCTTTGTTGGGACAGTTTATTACAGTTTCCAGAATGTCTTTTATTACAGGAGAGGGATACGGTCTTATTAACGGCAGACTTTCAATGTACCCTTTTATTTCCCAGTTTTGAGCAAACTGATAGAACCTGTCGTCGGGATGAACAGAAACCTGTGCAAAAGAAACATAAATAAACACAAAAAACATAAAAATTGAAGAAAGAACTTTTTTCATACTTTTCCTTACCTGAAATAACTTTAGATGGAATCAGTAAACCTCACCTTCCAATTACGCCACTTACTTTACAGTATTATGAACTTGATTTCTACAGCCTCTGCTATTTGTGTCTCTGCTATCTGCATGAAAACCTGCATCCTGCCGCAAATTCAAAACTGAAAGCAGAACTGCCTTCTTTATGGTTTGCATTTTCGGCATAAACAAAAGACGGCTGGCTAAAAACAGAAAACATCTCAGAAAAATAATATGAAGCCTTCAATGTTATGCTGTTTACATATTCACAAATACCGGAAGGGGCTGTAAGGGACTGCTTCTTTTTTGCTTCTTCTAAAGATTCTCCTCCGCTTCCAGGATAACACCATCCGTCTGTATCATCGATTTGTGTTTTTACGCCTCCCCATTTATAGTTTCCGTCTTTATCTTTCCAATTTCTAAAAATGCTGTCGCCGGACATTTCTCCCCTGGCAAGAAAAAGATATGACAGTTCCACAGAAAATTTCGAAGGAATTTCGTATTTTATTTTTATTTTTCCGCCGGCTGTATCAGGACCGTAAGGAGAACCAATCCACTGGTAAAAAGGATACCTTACATCACCCAGATTTTCTGCATAAGTACGCACTAAAGACCAGTTGGGGCTTTCCTTTATGTAAAGATAAGGCTGAGCATAACTTCCTTCCAACCCAAAAGACAAAAGACCATTTTTTAAAGATAAAAAGTATTCTGCTCCGATTTGCCCTCCCATACCGCTAGGTGTAGTATCGTTGGGCCAATTTTTAACTTCGTAAGGGGTCTGAAATTGAGTCTGGGCAAAAATACCGTAAATACGAAGACTGGAAACAGGAACAAACTGAAACTTAAGTCCAAGATATGCACAGTTATGGCTTTCAGAATCGTATTGACTACCATCGTAATCTCGCCATGGTGCAAGACCGTGAAAAATTGTAAAGGGATTCATAAACCTTAATTCCATAGGTGCATTTACGAAATTTCCTTCAAAAATGGTAAAAGTAAACCGCTTGAAAAAGGCGAAATCAAGCTGATGACTGTACATATACCTGTCAACATTAAACTGCGATGTGTTGGCTGTATATTTTAAATTTGGTGAATAAATGGAAAACTGACCGTAAGCAGCGCCAGTAAGATACGAAGACCAGAGCATGGAACCTGTAAGGGAATTTCCAATGCTTTTTGAGCCGTTTCCAATTTGAAAATTGATTCCTGTTTTGTCTGTAAATTTAAATCCTGCAGAAAGATAGGAATTGTCCGGGAAATTTATGTCAATCTGGTCGGCGGAAAATGGTATATTTGTAAAGATATCAGGATTAAGAACAGATGAATTTTTATTCTGCCCTAAATAAAGGTTCATCTTCATTGTAATAAAATCACCGGCACTTATGCTTAAAGGACATTCCAAAAATGGTTTCCGCTCATAATAATCATACACAAAAGGAATTTGCTCGGAAGTTTTAAAAAATGAAGAAAAATTAACGGCCGGTTCCAGCTGAAAACGGATTATATCTGAAGAAAAACCGAAAAAATCCCTGTTAAAATACGAAAAAATTGAATTGTAAAGGGCTTTTGAAGGTGGAGAAAGTTTTTCAAAGTCAATTTCTTTCAGCATGGTTTCCAATTCCATAATTGAAAGAGGAGCATCATCGGAAAAATTTACGATTTTCTGTTCAAGGCAGATTGAAGCAACGGCAGAATAAATCCAGCTGCCGCAAGGAATAAGTTCCTGCTTTCCCCGGGGAAAAATACTTAATGAAAAACAGAAAAAAAATATGGCTTTAAAAAAATATTTATTCTTCACTTTTTTCCCCTGATTGAACTGCCATATTGTAACAGTCAATAAGTTTTGGCGTGAGGCTTGAAATATTCCATTTTTTTCCCCATTGAACAGCTTCTGCCGACTTTACTTTGCGCAAGTTTGCGTCGGATAAAAGAAGGCTCACCTTACCGGCAAATTCTTCAATATTATCACCAGTCATAAAACCGCCGTTATCGCCCTGCATAACATCTTTTGTGCCTAATTCCCCTATTGCAACTACAGGAAGACCGGAAATCATTGCTTCAACAGTTACAAGCCCCTGAGTTTCTGTTTTACTTGGAAAAACAAAAACTGATGCAAGCCTGTAAAAATATACAAGATCATCGGGAGGAATATAGCCTGTAAAAAACACAGAATTTTCCAGTCCCCTTTCAACAGCAGTCTGCCTTAGTTCTTCCAGATAAGGACCGTTTCCCACAAACAGCAGCACGGCTTTTTTATGGTTTTCCTGAACTTTTTTCAGAACATCAAATAGGAACAGAAGATTTTTTTCTTTAACAATTCGACCTACAAAAAGAAGAATCTTTTTTCCCATAATGTTAGGACATTTATTCTTTAAGTGGGATAGAACAGAAAAGGAACGGAGGACAGAATACTTCATTTTTTCGTCAGGAATACCTGTAGGAAGAATCTGAACATCTTTATGGATTCCGTATCGTTCCACAACTTTGGCAATTCTTTTTGTAGGAGCGATAATTACATCACTTTTTTTAAGGTAATATTTAACAACATCAACACCAATTTTTTTCGTGGTGAATGAAGGAAGAAATGTAATATAGTTTGCAAGGTAATCTTCCCACATAGTATGAAAAGTAAAAACAACAGGAATTTTCTTTTTACGGGCATACAATGAACCTAAATAACCCACAGTCCACTCTGAATTAATATGAATTACATCAGGGGCAAAAAGTTCCATCTGTTTTTTTACAAAATGCCATGTAGAAAGCCTGACCATTCTGTCTTCTTTGGAAAAAACTAAAGGGAATGAAGGAATTCGAACAATTTTAAAAGGTGATGAAGAATCACTTTCTTTTTCGTCAAAAAAGGAACTTCTCTGCTGTTCCTGAGAATATTCAAGGCAAACAACGCAAACCTGATGACCAAGTTTTGTAAGTTCCTGTGCATAAGATTTTACTGATACAGACACACCGTTTATACGGGGAAAAAACGCATCTGTAAACATGGCGATTTTCATTGTTTAAAAATAAACAAATATTGAGAATATGACAAGTCTCTGCTAAAATGGGCAGAAAATAACTGCCATAAAATAAGAAAAAGGGCTAAAAAATTCAATTATGAAAAAAACAGAAAAAGAACAGATTTTTTCACTTTTAAAAACAGTTTCCGCTTATCTTCCTGGAAGCAGTCCAAAAGATTTTTCAGAAGATGCTGTCTTTGAAGATGATATTTGTGAACAAATTTTTGCGGCCAATAACGAAAAAACCGAAGCACCAGATTTTCAGTACAATACAGGTGAAGACAAAACTGTATCACTTAATAATCTTTCTGAAAAAATTGCTTCCTGTCAAAGATGCGTACTTGCAAAAACCCGTACAAAAACTGTGCCTGGCTGCGGTGTCTGTAATCCTCTTGTTCTTGTTATTGGCGAAGGTCCAGGTTTTGAAGAAGACAGGCAGGGACTTCCTTTTGTAGGGCCTGCAGGTAAACTTCTTGATAAAATGCTTTTTTCAATTCAACTGTCAAGAAATGTAAATGTATACATTGCAAATATTGTAAAATGCCGTCCGCCTCAAAACAGAAATCCTTATCCAGAAGAAGCCGATGCCTGTTCATCATTTTTGCAGTCTCAAATTGCCATATTAAAACCAAAAGCTATTTTATGTGCAGGTTCAGTTGCTGCCCAGAATTTATTAAAAACATCAGTAGGTGTTACAAAGTTGAGGGGAAGTTTTTTTGACTATTCTGGAATTCCTGCAGCAGTTACTTTTCATCCCAGCGCCCTTCTTAGAGATCCGTCTTTAAAAGCATTGGCATGGGAAGATTTAAAATTTTTCCGGCAGAAACTCCTTTCAATTCAACCGGATTATCAGATGATTTTTCAAAACAGCACGGAAGGTCGTAATTAATGGCAAAATATCTGGAAATTGCTTTGAATGTGCCTTTAAACCAGACATTTACTTATCTGAATATTGAGCCTTTTTCTGAATCAAGAACAGGTTTCAGGGCCGAAATAAAATTTGGCCGAAGAAAGACAATTGGCTATGTTATAAATGAATTTAATTCCCTGCCGGAAGATTTTCCCATTGACGAAGGTAAAATAAGGCCTGTTACAAAATTCCCGGATGAAGTTCCTTTTTTGTCTAAAGAGCTTATTGATTTGGGAAAATGGCTTTCTGACTATTATGTATGCTCCATAGGGGAAGCTTTAAGCATAATGATGCCAAGTGCAAAAAGGGAAAGTTCAACACCGGGTTTTTCCGTAGAAGAAGAAATTGCATCTTCGGCAAAAATAGAATTAAGCGATGAGCAGAAAAAATGTGTTGATGAAATACTTTCTGCCGGCACAAATTCTTCAAGGCTTCATTATCTTTACGGGGCAACGGGAACAGGAAAAACAGAAGTATTTCTTCAGTGCGCGCAGAAAATCCTGTCCGAAAATAAAGGCGTAATCTATCTTGTTCCAGAAATTTCTTTGACGCAGCAGGTTATAAAAGCCGTAACTGCAAGATTTGGACCTACGGCAGCAGTTTTACATTCCGGCCTTACTCAAAGCCAGAAACTTCGGGAATACAACAGGATTATTAACAGGGAAGCCCGGGTTGTTATTGGTGCCCGCAGTGCTGTTTTTGCACCTGTTCCAGATTTAGGGCTGATTATTATAGATGAAGAGCATGACAGTTCCTATAAATCTGGCTCAACTCCCCGCTACCATGGAAGGCAAGCGGCCATGTACAGATGTAGCAAATTAAAAATTCCCCTTTTAATGGGAAGTGCAACGCCCAGTGTAGAAGCATGGCATCTTATGGAAAAAGGAAAAATTCAAAAACATACCCTTACAAAAAGGCTTGCAGGCGGAGCAATGCCAAAAATCCGCTCAATAAATTTAAGCAATGAACCTTCGGACTTTCTCTGTATTTCAAAAGAATTGGAAAAAGAAGTAAATGATGTGCTGCAGGAAAAAAAACAGGTCATTTTGTTCCTTAACAGGCGGGGATTTACGCATTTTTACAGGTGCAGGACATGCGGATTTGAAATGAAATGTAAAAACTGTTCCGTATCAATGACATATCATAAATCAGATAACAGACTTAAATGCCATTACTGCGGCTGGTCATCGCCTCCTCCTCAGCAATGTCCGCAGTGCGGTTCTCTGGATGCCGGTTATACAGGATTCGGCACAGAATTTATAGAAGCTGAAGTTAAGGCAAAATTCCCGTCTGCAAAAACTGTCCGAATTGATACAGATTCTGTTTCAAAGGCTTCAGACCTTCAGGAAAAACTGGAAGATTTTAAAAACGGAAAATACGATATCCTTCTTGGAACTCAAATGGTTGCAAAAGGACTGAATTTTAAAAATGTAAAACTCGTAGGTGTAATTCTTGCAGATACAGGCTTGCATTTACCGGATTTTCGTTCTCCAGAAAGAACCTTTTCGCTTATTACACAGGTGGCGGGTCGAGCCGGAAGGTATTCTCCCGATGGAAAGGTTCTTGTTCAAACTTATTGCCCCGACAGAGAACCTGTTCTTTTTGCTGTAACAGGTGAAATTCAGCGTTTTTATGAAATGGAACTGAAAAACAGGGAAATCCAGAATTTTCCGCCTTTCTGCCGTCTTGCCCGTCTTGTTTTCCGTTCTCCAACACTTTTACAATCCCAAAAGGCCGCAAACGGAGCAAAAGAAATTCTATCAAAAACCTTAAAAGAAATTTATTACAGCAACTCCGGCACAAACAAAGAATTAAAAACCTTAAAAGATGATGCCGGCAACTGCGAAATATTAGGACCTGCAGAGTGTCCCCTTTCAAAAATAGCACAAAACTACAGGCAGCAGATTATCCTCAAAAGCGAAAATGTTCATCTTCTTCAATATCTGGCAAAAAAACTTCTTTACGGCTACACAAGACCTCAAGATGTGTATATTGAATGCGACATAGATCCTGTAAGCCTTCTTTAACAGTTTAACTTCTGTCGCTTTTTAAAACCTGTTTCATTATTTCAAGCAGTTCGTAAACATTTTCCGTTTTAGTGGCCCAGCTTGTTGCAAGCCTTATGGCAGAATGATTTTCATCAACAGTTTCCCAGAAAGAAAACTTTAC
>CAMAFU010000110.1 GCA_945833725.1 uncultured Treponema sp. | reverse complement strand
CTCCTGAATGTAAATTACTATACCTTTTTTATGGGAAAAATTTAAGGGAGGGGCAGAGCCTTCAGCATTATATAAATTCCCGTGCCACAATCAGCGTGTATGCTGGTGATTTTTGGCGGAATGTATTTATACAGTAAATTGCATTTTGTCCCCTTGTAACCGATAATAAAATATCAGTTTTTATTCAGGTCGGAGTAAACTCTTTATAAATTTCTGAAAAAAACGGAACACAAGAAAGGAAATGGTTAAGTTTATGAAAAAAAAATACAGTGCTGTTCTTATTGGTACAGGAAGAATTGGATTTTCCCTTGGGTTTGATAAAAAGCGGGAGCAGCCGGCAAGCCACACTATGGCAGTTTTAAACGAAAAAAGAATTTACTTTGCCGGAGCGGCCGATACATGCGAAAAAAACGCCGAAAGATGGGAAAAATATGTAAATTTTCATCAGGGAATTTTCTGCAAAAAGGTAAAAGTTTATTCCTCTTCTGCAGAACTTTACAAAAACATTCACCCGGACATTATTATTGTGGCCGTAAACGAAGAATCCCATTTAAAAGAATGTATGAATGCCATTGCACAAAAGCCAAAACTCATAATCCTTGAAAAACCCGTTGCATTAAATTCTGTTGAAGGGGAAACTCTGTTGAATTTTTCCAGAGAAAAGAAAGTTCCTGTAATGGTAAACCACGAAAGGCGTTTTGATAAAAGCTACAGCCGGGTACTTTCATGGATAAAAAAAATCGGGAAAATTCAATGGATACACGGTGAATTGGATTCCGGTCTCAGGGTGTGGGGAAAAGAGTTTGAAAAAGACGGAACATATTCTCTTATTCACGATGGAACTCATTTAGTTGATACAATACGGTTTTTGTCTGGAAGCATATTGGAAAATCCTTCGGTAACAGGAATTGTCCGGGATGAAAAAAATATTGTAAGAAATTTTACAGCACTTTTTTCTACAAAGGAAATTCCTGAAATTCAGATACGAATGAGCGGAAGGTCAAAATTTTTTGAATTTAGAATTGAAATTCTTGGCACGGAAGGAAAAATCTGCATAGGAAACGGAATTCAGGAATTATACATACGACAAAAAAGCAGTCTTTACTCCAATTTTTATTCCCTTAAAAAAGTTCCAGTAAAAAAAATAAAAAAGACATGCTATTTTTCGGGAATGATAAAAAATGCCGCCGATTATCTTGACGGTACTGCTGACCTTTTAAGCCCTCTTGAACAATCTTTAACAGACCTTAAAATATTGGAAGCCATAAAAGAGAATTTTACTTCTGGAGAATAAAAATGCGGTATGGGATTGTAAGGGCGCCGAAGGCGTTCAAAAAAGCAATGGACTTTAGTCCGTTGTTTTTTTGAATGAAGCGGACAGCGGAACCCTGAAAAGCCCGGTTTTTGCGCTGACTTTGGCCTGTACAAAGGCAGGGCAAAAAACCGCCCGAAAAAAAAATTATGGGAGTCTTTTTATGAAGCGGCTGTTTTTTTTACTTTGCCTTACAATTTGCGTAAAGGGTTTTGCTCAGGATAGTAAAATTCTTGAGTTTAAATACAGGGAAGGCGATAATTTTTCTCTTTCGTCTACTGTTATTGAAGAAGTGCGCTTTAACGGCCGGCTGAGTCACAGAGCTGAAATTGTAAGCCGCGTTACTGAACGGGTTGAAAAAGTTGATTCTAATGGAAAGGCGTTTATTCTTGCTTCTTTTATGACTTCCGAAAAATCTACTTCTTCCGGCTCAAAGGCTGTGTTATCCTGGGGCGATAATTTTGAAAGCGAATACTGGCGGGATAAATCCGGTAAATTTACTATTGATGATAAATATTTTATGCCTGTAATACGGGATTTGCCTGTTTTTCCTGAGCGGCCTGTTAAAGTGGGAGATGAATGGTCTGAAAACGGCTGGGAAGCTGAAGATTTAAGGCGGACTCTTAATGTTCAAGAACCTTTTAAAGTTCCTTTTAAGGCTGATTATAAATTTTTAAGGGAAGAAAGCGGTATTTCTTCTGACAGTTCAAGGAAAAATAAAGTTTTTCAGGTAATTTCTGCTGACTATAACCTTTATTACGAAACTCCTTTGCAGCCTGCCCTGTCGGATTCTGATTATCCTGTTACAACTATGGGTCATTCATCAAGAATAATCTGGTGGGATTCGGAAAAAGGTCAAATTAACCATTATGAAGAAAATTTTCGGATTATTATGGAAACAATTTACGGAAATACTTTTCAGTTTACGGGAAGAACTAAGGTTGAATGTACGGAATTTAAAAG
Source organism: uncultured Treponema sp. (assembly GCA_945833725.1). Classification (GTDB taxonomy): domain Bacteria; phylum Spirochaetota; class Spirochaetia; order Treponematales; family Treponemataceae; genus Treponema_D. Next base: position 4,203 of record CAMAFU010000110.1, on the reverse strand, counting down.
ATCTGCTACTGAAGAAAACCTTAAAAATGTTCAGGAAAAAATTTCTGATTTAGGGCTGGAAAATATTTCTGTTTCTAAAACTGAACAGGGCCTTAAAATTAGTCTTGAAAATATTGGTTTCCTTGCCGACAGTGCCGTTCTGGAAAATTCTGAAAAAGAAAAACTCCTTAAAATCGGAATGATTCTTGATTCTTATCCTGACAACGATCTGCTTGTTTCGGGGCATACGGCCAGAGTGGGCAGCGAGGAATCGTGCCAGCTGTTAAGCGAAAAACGGTCTTCTGCTGTAGCGTCTTTTCTTATTGAAAATAAAATCCGCTCCGAAAATCATATTTTTACAAAAGGATTCGGCTCGAAAATTCCTGTTGCAACTAATGCAACGGAAGAAGGCCGTTCTAAAAACCGCCGGGTAGAAATAACTATTTTGGACAGGTAATTTTTTTCAATTTTTTTTTCGCTTTGCTGCTGATTTTTTTATCGTTTTTGTCGTTTTTTGCTTCTTCTGGAGAATATTTTAAATGTTATGGCTGAAGAACTTTTTACGGAAGGGGAAGATTATCCTGCTGTTTCCGTTGATTTTGATGAAGTAATTGATGACAGGGCCGTTATTGCCGCAAGAAACGCTTTTGGAATTAAATATCTTTTTCCATGGCAGCGTCTTGTTGTTTCCAATATTCTGGACTGCTACGAAAACTTTAAAATTCTTGATGAAGGCAAAGGTTTTTGCGAGGAAGAAGATTTTCTTTTTCGGGGAAATCAGATTGTAATTCTTCCCACTGGTGCCGGTAAATCTTTGTGCTTTTTAACTCCTGCCCTTTTAATGGATGGACCGACTCTTGTTATTTATCCTCTTCTTGCCCTTATGGCCGACCAGAAAAGAAGAATGGCTGAAGCAGGAATTCCTTCTGTTCTTTTAAGGGGTGGTTTACAGGATTTTGAACTGGAAGAAATTTTTCTGAGTCTTAATTCCGGGAAAATAAAAGTTATTGTGGCAAACCCGGAAATTTTAATGAACAGGAAAATTCTGGACAATCTTAAATCCTGTGGTATATGCCATATTGCCATTGACGAAGCTCACTGTGCCTGTGAGTGGGGAGATTCCTTCAGGCCGGCCTACCTTTCGCTGGGGGAAACCGTAAAATATTTAGGCGTAAAAATTGTTACGGCTTTTACGGCAACTGCCAGTCCTCCTGTGCTGCAAAGGGTTTCGCAGATTATTTTTGACGGAAATGCCAGAATTCTTCAAAGCAGCGGCGACAGACCGAATATCCACTATGCAGTAAAATACTGTTACGGTAAAAAAAAGGCTCTTCTGCACTGCTGCAAGGAATACCGCAAGCCTCTTATTGTTTTTTGTTCCACCAGAAGGGGATGCGAAGATGCGGCACGGCTTTTGTGTTCATATTTTGGCAGGGAAAAGGTTAAATTCTATCATGCAGGCCTTACAAAAGAAGAAAAAGACAAAACGGAAAAATGGTTTTTCCAGAGTGATGATGGAATTTTAACTGCAACCTGCGCTTATGGTATGGGAATGGACAAGGGAAACATCTATACGGTAATTCATTTAGATCCACCGGAGCATCTTGAAAATTTTGTTCAGGAGGCTGGAAGGGCCGGCAGAAAAGGCGACAATGTAAACTCTGTGCTTTTATGGAGCCACAGCGACAGCGTAAAATTCAACGGTGCAAAGGAAGGCAGCAGGGAGCGGGTAATGAAAGATTACGCCGAAACCAGTTTGTGCCGGAGGCAGTTTATTTTAAATTACCTTTCCGGGGAAGAATGTTCCTGCTTTGGCTGCGATGTGTGCGATGCACAAAAACAGGGCATTCAGCTGAACAAAAAAGCTTTGGACGCTGAACTTGCCTTAAAACTCCTTGGCAAAAACCGCCGTTTGTACACAAAAAAAGAATTTGCACCTGTTCTGACAGAAAAACTTAACGAAAGGGATCTGGAATTTTTTGGTGAAAATGTCTGGGATGTTAAAGATGCGCAGCAAATAATAAACCAGCTTTTGGGAAAAAGAAAAATAAAAAGACTGGGCGGACTTTGGAAAAACACCCTCGACATTGAAAAAAAAGAAAGACCGTATAAAAAAAGGATTTTTCCTATACGCTGTCTCCACCGCCTTCATTTGTTCCGTCGGAATTTTCGCCGCTGCCGGAGGATTTTTCTTGAGTTTGCCGGTAAAGCTTCTTAACCTGTTTTTTCGGAAGTTTTTTTCTGTACCGGGCCACAAATGAAGCAAAATTCATAAGAATAACGCAAACAACTGCCGTAAAAATAATTTTCGGATCGGTTAAAACAGATTTTATTACAGGAAACAATTCAACCATAAAAATATTATCGGCATAAAATAAATACATTATAACAATCGCGCCTGACGGTCTGGGCAAAAACACATGGATGATGTGCACAAGGGGCTGTCAGCCGCCTTTGGCGGTTCGGACACACGAAGTGTGGCTGAACGGAAAAATTGCGCAGCAATTTTATAACGCAAAGACCCGGTAGTGCTTTGCACTATGCGCCCGTATAAAAATCAGCCGTTACTGTGGTACATAAAGGTAAGTTCGTGTTTGTTGTAATTAAGGTGAACTACACGGCTGCCGGGAATTTTTTCGAATTCGGCAATAATATTCCAGTCCGTTTCGCCCTGCATTTTTATTGTTGCAATAATATTTTTTGTGCGCTTTGATTCTATCCAGAGTTTTACCCACTGCAAAAGCCTTTCCGGGTAGCAGATAACATCGCTGAAAACCCACTGAATTTTTTCTGCCTTCATAAAAGTACAGACTTCTTCTGGTTTTAAGGTAAAAGCATCGTGGGCCATAAATTGAATTTGAGAATCCCTCATAAGTTCCGGGGAAAGTTCTGCCCTATCTACTGCAAGAATAGAAGCCCCCAGATTTTTTAGAACCCATGTCCATCCTCCGGGGCAGGCTCCTGCTTCAAAACATTTATCGCCGTCGGAAGGAACGCTTTCTCCAAAAAAATGATTAAACAGTGTAAGGGATTCCTGAATTTTAAGGTAAGCACGGCTTGGTGGATTTTCGTGATCTTCTTGAAAGGTGATGTTTCCGCAGGGAAGGGCACTGGAAGTTTCTGCACTGGCAAGAATAAGTCCTGGATTTATAAGTGTGTAAATTCCCATTGGAGAAGATGGAATTTTCAGATTGAATTCTTTTTTTCCTGAAGGGAGGGTTTTAAAAAAATTCTTTGTACCAAGATTAAGGTATGGAAGTTTTTCCTGAATTAAAGCTCCCCGCCTGAAAAGCTGATAATGGCACGGTGCCCAGTTCCGCTGTATGTTTTTAAGTGCTCCTGCCCCTTCTCCTATGGAATTGAATTCCAAAAGAAACGGAGAAATAAACACATCCTTTGCCCAATAAGGTTTGCCTTTTTCGTTTATATTAAAATCCGGGCAAAAAAGAACATCCCCGTAAAAAAGTGCTCTGTTGCTGTAAAAAGTATTATCCGTAAATGATGAAGAGGTTTGTTCCACAGTGTAATTGAAACGGGTGGAAAGTTCATAAACTAAAAGATTTGCCATTCCTGGAAAACAGAGAAATGCACAGCCGTTTACAGGTGTTATTTTTACTGCCATTATAGTTCCCCGTAAAAACTAACCGATTAAAAGTTTAAGATTGTCAGAATCCATGTCTTTCATAAGGTTATTAACATAACTTTCCAATTTTGCCCTGTCTGGGGAAGGAAGAAAATTAAAACCTATATCACAGCTTCCGTCTTCCTGCGTGTTTATCCAGCGGGGATGTACAATAAGCTGAAAAGTACCTCCGGTAATGCGAGGAAGTTTTATTGAAATTTCGTAGTCGTTTTCCATGTTAAGTACAACGGGTACATCATAATGAACTTTACAGCCCGTATAACTTATATCGTTTAAAATTCCGGCCATAGGGGAAACTTCGCTGCATTCTACCCTGCCGAAATCTTCAAAACGAATATCTTTACGATGATTTAAGCGCATTGTATGATTATGCTTTAATAACGCATTGTTTTCAATACCGACGCTTCCGACTGCCGACGCCGCCGACTGGGATTATTATTTTTCCCTTGACAATAGTTTTATATAAAACTATTCTTTCCTGCATAGCGAGGTTTTTATGAAAAATTTTTTTAAATATGTTTTTTTCCTTCTGGCTGTTTCGCTTTTTTCTTCCTGTACAAAATCACAGCGCCAGATTGCCG
>CAMAFU010000109.1 GCA_945833725.1 uncultured Treponema sp. | reverse complement strand
AAACGGCTGAGTCAAGGCCCTGAGCGATAGCGTGCCTTGACCAGACGTATTTTTAGACTGTTTTTAATTTTAGTAAAAAAAATCCCGGTTCTTTAGGTTAAAGTGCCGGGATTTTTTTGCTTTAGCCTGTGATTTAATTTCCGCCGTTTCGGGTGTAAGCGGCAAGTCCGCCTGCCATAAGAATTTGAGCAGAGCGTTTTGCAATATCGTTTACACAGCGAATTTCTGTTTTGCCGTTAATTAAAACTGTAAAAGGCTTTCCGTTTTGGAGGGAGTCATCTAAGTTTTTGAGGGTGAGAGTATCTCCCTGTTGGATTTTTTCGTAATCTGCAGGATTTTCAAAAGTCATTGGAATAATGCCGTAGTTAATAAGATTTGCCTTGTGAATTCGGGCAAAAGATTTTGTAATTACAGCCCTTACTCCTAAATACATTGGTCCAAGAGCGGCATGTTCCCTGCTGGAACCCTGCCCGTAATTTTCGCCTCCTACAACACAGCAGTCTGCAAAATTTGCTTCTTCACTTCTTGTATAGAAAGTTTCATCCAAACGGGTAAGAGTAAATTTTGAAATTTCTGGAATATTTGAGCGCAGCGGAAGAACTTTTGCTCCTGCCGGCATAATATCGTCTGTTGATACATTGTCACATGCTTTAAGGCGAACAGAAAGAGAAAGTTCGCTTTTGTACGGTCGGCATGGCGGACAAGGCTTTATATTAGGTCCGCGGCATATTTCTATTTTTGCACTTTCTTCTTCGCTGAGAGGTGGAATAATCATTCCGCGGTTTGTGCTGCAGGAAAGAACCATTGGACTGGAAAGACGGGAATCTTTTCCTTCCAGCATTGAAATGCGGAAACCTGTTTTGTAGGCAGGATCATCGTAGCTGAGAGTTTCTGCTTCTGTAAATACGCCTGTAATGGCTGCAGCCGCTGCTGTTTCCGGGGAGACAAGGTAAACTTCTGCATCGGCTGTTCCAGAACGGCCTTTAAAATTCCTGTTAAATGTACGCAGCGTTACACCGTTTGAATTTGGAGCAAAACCCTGTCCAATACAAGGACCACAGGCACTTTCAAGAATTCTGAAACCTGCGTCAATAAGGTCTTGGAGAATGCCAGACTTTCCGGCCATAAGAAGTGTTGTTCTGCTTCCTGGAGCAATGCCGGCTTCTACATTAGGAGCAATATGATGGCCTTTTACAATGGCAGCAACGCTTTCCAAATCGTCGAGAGAAGAGTTTGTGCAGGAGCCTATTACAACCTGAGAAACTTTTTTGCCAGAAAGATTTTTTACGCTGTCTATTATGTCCGGGTTGTGCGGGCAGGCTGCAAGGGCATGAAGTTCATCAAGGTTGATTTCGATGGTTTTGTCGTAAACGCAGCCTTCATCGGCTTTAAGTTCTTGCCAGTCGTCTTTGCGCCCCATGGATTCAAGAAAGTTTTTTGTTTTTTCGTCGGAAGGGAAAATTGAGCATGTAGCACCTAATTCAGCACCCATGTTTGTTATTGTAGCTCTCTGCGGTACAGTGAGGTTTTTTACGCCCTCGCCAAAGTATTCGTAAACTGCACCAGTGCCGCCTTTTACAGTTTCCCGGCGGAGAACTTCGAGAATAATGTCTTTTGCACTTACGCCTTTTTTTAATGTGCCTGTAAGTTTTACACCGAAAATTTTTGGCATGGGAGTATGAAAAGCTCCTCCACCCATTGCAACTGCTACATCAAGACCACCGGCTCCAATGGCAAGCATTCCGATACCGCCGCCTGTAGGAGTGTGACTGTCGGAGCCAAGAAGAGTTTTTCCAGGTTTTCCGAAGGATTCCAGATGAACCTGATGGCAGATGCCGTTTCCTGGCCGTGAAAAATAAAGACCGTATTTTGCAGCTACAGACTGCAGGTAGCGGTGGTCATCCATATTTTTAAAATCTGTCTGTAAAGTATTGTGGTCAATGTAAGAAACGGAAAGTTCTGTTTTTACCCGGGGAATGCCGATTGTTTCAAACTGAAGGTATGCCATAGTTCCAGTGGCATCCTGTGTTAAAGTCTGGTCTATGCGAAGGGCGATGTCTTCTCCTCTGGGAATAGGAGTTCCTTTTTTAAAGTCGATGTTTGGACATGCTTCAGAAACGATATGTTCCTGTATGATTTTTTCTGCCAGTGTAAGGGCCATATTTTACCTCGGAAATTGAAATAAAGCTGATTTTTAAGAGTGATTGAACCACGGTTAAAAATATTTTTAGAGTTTAATGTTTTTTTTTATGACCTTCAATTACCTTAGAGGGTAAAAGAACAGGCTGAACAGTCGCGACTGGAAGCCCCAGGTTATATTTTTATCATAACAACTAATGCGGAAACCCTGAGTTTATAATTTTAGGGAATTGAGAATTTTTTATTTTGTTCCTATAATAAGACCCTATGGGTGGAAAAAAATTAACGGCTGAGACTGTTCAGCCTTCAAAAAAAACTTCTTCTGGTACAAAAAGTACAGCAGCAAAAAAAACAAAACCTGTGGCAGGTATTGATGAAAACGGAACTTTCAGGGCTTGGGATAATGCAAAAACAAAAGCCCGTCCTAAAAAGGATGCAGAAAAAACTCCTGTAAAACGGGGCAGTACTGCCCAGCAGGCTGCAAAAAAACTTGCCGAAGCTCAAAAAGCAGATCCTTCATACAATTTACAGAATAAAGTTCTGGCTGATTACGGCGATTCCCAAATAAAGCATCTTGATTCTCTGGAACATATAAGGCTTCGTTCTGGAATGTATATCGGCCGGCTTGGAGACGGTTCCAACCAAAATGACGGAATTTATGTTCTTTTAAAAGAAGTTATAGACAATTCCATTGACGAATTTATTGTCGGTTTTGGAAATAGAATAGACATTCAGATTGCAGAAAACAGGGTAAAGGTTCGGGATTATGGACGGGGCATTCCTTTGGGAAAAGTTGTGGAATGTGTAAGCCAGATAAATACCGGTGCAAAATACAATGATGATGTTTTTCAGTTTTCTGTAGGTATGAACGGTGTCGGTACAAAAGCTGTAAACGCCCTGTCTTCGTATTTTAGGGTTGTTGCCATTAGGGATGGTCTTGCTACGGAGGCCGTTTTTGAAAAGGGTAAACTTATTTCCCATCGTGCTTCTTTTAAACTTTCAAAGCCGGGTAAAAACGGTACATATTTTGAATTTGTTCCTGATGAGTCAATTTTTGGTAAGTATTCCTTTAATATGGAATATGTTGAAAAGCGAATATGGAATTATGCCTACCTGAACACCGGCCTTACCTTATCGCTGAACGGTAAAATTTTTTCCAGTCAGAACGGTCTTCTTGATTTGTTGCAAAGTGAGCTTGAAACAGAAAAACTTTATACAATCGGCTCTTACTGCGGAAATCACCTGCAGTTTGCTTTTACGCATACAAACTCTTACGGCGAAAATTATTTTTCGTTTGTAAACGGTCAGTTTACTTCGGACGGAGGTACGCACCTTACGGCCTTTAAGGAAGGCTTTATAAAAGGTGTAAACGAATTTTTTCAGGAAAACTACAAGTCAGAAGACATTCGGGAAGGCATAACGGCTGCTGTTCTTGTAAAAGTAAAAAATCCGGTTTTTGAAAGTCAGACAAAAAACAAACTGGGAAACACGGATATAAGGCAGTGGATTGTGGCGGAGGTTCAGTCTGGTCTTGATGACTGGCTTCATAAAAATCCAAAGGAAGCTGAAATGCTTCAGAAAAAAATTGAAGCCAACGAAAAACTTCGTACCGAACTTAGTGCCGTAAAAAAGCAGGCCAGAGAAGCGTCAAAAAAAATGAGCATCCGTATTCCAAAACTTGATGACTGCCGCTATCATCTGGAAGACGGCGTTAAAGGCGAAAATTCCATGATTTTTATTACGGAGGGACAGTCTGCTTCCGGTTCTATAACTCATGCTAGAGATGCCAATTATCAGGCGATTTTTAGTTTAAGGGGAAAACCCGAAAACATGTACGGAAAAAAGCAGACGGACATTTATAAAAACGATGAACTTCTGCAGCTTATGATGGCTTTAGGAATTGAAACTTCCGTTGAAAATTTAAAATACTCAAAAATTGTAATTGCCACCGATGCCGATAACGACGGATTCCACATACGAAACCTTCTCTTAACTTTTTTCTTAGGGTATTTTGAAGAACTTGTTACTTCCGGACGGGTATGGATTTTGGAAACTCCTCTTTTTAGGGTGCGAAACAAAAAAGAAAATATTTACTGCTACAGCGAAAAGGAAAGGGATGAAGCACAGGCCAAACTGGGCAAAAGCGAAACAAGCCGTTTTAAAGGTCTTGGTGAAATAAGCGGCGATGAATTCAAGCAGTTTATTACTCCAGATAAAATCCGGCTTACTCCTGTTGAAATAAGCCAGCTTAAAATTGTTCCCCAGCTTCTTGCCTTTTACATGGGAAAAAATACTCCAGAGCGAAGAAAATTCATTGAAGAAAATCTTCTTGGCAATGCGGAAATTGATGCGTAAAGGATTGTAGGAGCGGCGAAGCCGTTCTAAAAAGCAGCTGCCTTTTGGCAGATGATTTTTAGAATGAAGCGGCAGCGGAACTCCGAAAAGCCTGACCGGGGCCACAGGCACCGGGTACGCCCACAAAATAGAAAATATTAAAATTCAGGAAAATTTATGGCATTTGTAAAAAATATTTTTGACAAAAATTTTATTGAATACGCTTCGTATGTTATTCGCGACAGGGCAATTCCTGATTTAGAAGACGGTCTTAAACCTGTTCAGCGTAGAATTCTTCACACGCTTTTTGAAGTTAATGACGGTTATTTTAAGAAAGTTCAGTATGTTGTGGGAAGAACAATGGAATATCATCCTCACGGGGATGCATCTATTTACGGGGCTCTTGTAAACCTTGCAAACAAAGAAATTTTTATGGACAAGCAGGGAAACTTCGGTAATAAATTTACAGGCGACGGTGCTTCGGCCGGGCGTTATATTGAATGTCGTGTAAATCAGGTGGCAAAGGATTTTCTTGTTACAAACAGAGCTATTACCCATTATGTTCCGAATTATGACGGCAGAAGTGAAGAACCTGAAGTTTACCGTTCCAAACTTCCTGTGGCTCTTTTAATTGGAGCTGAGGGAATTGCCGTTGGAATGAGTACGAAAATTCTTCCCTACAATCTGAAGGAAGTTCTTGATGCAGAAATAAAATGCCTTAAAGGTGAAGATTTTGAAATTTTCCCTGATGTTTCTACTGGCGGGCTTATTGATGTAAGCGGCTATAACGACGGAAACGGTAAAATTGTTACAAGGGCAAAATTTGATACAAGCGACGACAAAAAAATAATTATTACGGAGCTTCCTGTTGATTCAAATGCAAAGGCTCTTCTGGAATCTATAGACAGTGCTTACAAAGCTGGAAAAATAAAAATCAGTTCTGTAGATAACTTTACTACCGACCACTGTAACATCGAAATAAAACTTCCCCGGGGTGTTTATTCAAAAGATGTAATTGATCAGCTTTATGCCTATACGGACTGCGAAAAGTCTATTCCCTGCCAGATGCTGGTAATTAAAGACAACATGCCTGTTACAATGACTGCTAAAGAAATTGTTGCCTATTATGCAGAAAAACTAAAGGGGATAATTAAGGAAGAACTGGAATTTGAAAAGGCTAAATTAACTGAAGACCTTCATAACCGCACTTTGGAGAGAATTTTTGTTGAAGAGAGAATTTATAAAGACATTGAAAATAAGCGTACCTCAGAAACTGTTGTAAAAGCCGTAAAAGATGGTTTTAAGCCGTTTAAGGATGAACTTGTCCGGCCCATTAACGATGATGATGTGGAACACCTTCTGCAAATTCCAATCCGGCGCATTTCTCTTTTTGATATAAGTAAAAACCGGGAGCAGGTTAAGGCTATAAAAGACAGGCTGAAGGAAATTGCCCTTAAATTAAAAAATCTCAAAGGCTGTGCTGTTGAATATCTGGGCGAAATGGAAGAAAAATTTAAAAAACTTAATCCTGAACTTATGGTCCGCCACACAAAACTTGCTTCCTTTTCTGCTGTTGATGTTAAGGCTGTTGCAAAATCCGACCAGAGTCTGCGTTACGATGAAAAAGGCTATCTTGGTATTGGTGTTTCTGGTGGAGTTGAAATTATGAAAGTTTCTCCCTACGACAGAATTCTTGTTGTACGGAAAAACGGCATGTATTCTGTGCAGGATGTTCCGCAAAAAATGTTTGTAGACAAAGGAATGTGTTTTTGTCAGATTGCTGAAAAAGAAAAAATTTCTTCCGTACTTTTTACGGTGATTTTCAGGGATCCTGAAACAAAGTACGCCTTTATAAAAAGGTGTCGTATTCCCAGCTGGATTTTAAACAGAGATTATTTTCTTGCTCCCGATGGAATGGAAGTGCTTCATGTTGATACAAGGGAAAAGTTCGTTTTTACTCTTAATTACGAAAAAAAGCCCCGGATGAAAATTTTTACGGAAAATTACAATGCG
>CAMAFU010000108.1 GCA_945833725.1 uncultured Treponema sp. | reverse complement strand
CATAGAATGAATTATAACACTTTCCGCCGTATTTTTCGAGGTCTCTATGCTTTTTCTCTCTGCTTTTTTATCAAGGGCTTGTGCATTATAAAAATAATTTAAAACAGGTCTCCCAGTCGCGCCTTAATTTTTCTCAATCATATTTGACTTTTTTTTAAAATTTTCTGTAAATTTATATTATGAAAAAATATTTTTCTGATTCCGTAGAAACCATAACATCCGCCCCTGTAGGCTCTCTTATTTTAAAAAATGCAGTTCCAACAATAATTACAATGATGGTAACGGCAATTTATAACACCGCTGATACTTTTTTTGTAAGCAAACTGGGAACAAGTGCTTCCGGCGCTGTAGGAATTATTTTTTCTCTGATGACGCTTATTCAGGCCGGCGGTTTTATGATCGGAATGGGCTCCGGTTCAATTACAAGCCGTGCTTTAGGCGAAGGCGACTCGAAAAAGGCAGAAATTTACTGTTCAACTGCCATTATTTTTGTTTTTATACTGGGCATTTTTCTTTCGGTTTTTGGAACTATTTTTAATGAAAAAATTGTCGTTTTTCTTGGTGCGACACAAACAATTCTTCCTTTTGGAAAAGCCTATGCAAAATACATTATTTTTGCCTGCCCTTTTATGATGACTTCCTTTGTAATGAACAACCAGCTTCGTTTTCAGGGCCGGGCAGCTTTTTCCATGATTGGAATGGTTACCGGCGGAATATTAAACATAATTTTGGATCCGATTTTTATTTTTGGTTTTGGCTGGGGAATTTCCGGTGCTGCAGCAGCAACTCTTGTAAGTCAGATTGTAAGTTTTTTTATTCTGCTTTCAATGTTTTTGCAGGGAAAAAGTGCTGTAAAAATTTCGCTGAAAAGCGTAAGCAGAAAATTTAAAACTTATGCCAACATAATTACTACAGGACTTCCAAGTCTTTTTCGTCAGGGAATGGCAAGTTTTTCTGGAATTTTAATGAATCTTTCTGCTGCAAAATACGGTTCTAAGATTTTAGAAGGAGGCCGCCTTCTTTTACCGGGAAATATTTTGATTTCAGAAATTGATACAAGCCTTCTTTCTGATGCGGCTGTTGCAGGAATGTCTATTGCAAACAGAATTTCCATGCTTCTTCTTTCCGTTGCAATAGGAATGGGACAGGGGTTTCAGCCTGTTGCAGGAATTAATCTGGGAGCAAAAAAATATGACCGGGTAAAACAATCCTTATTTTTCCTTTTAAAATCTACAACGGCAATAATGGCTGTTCTTGGTTTAACCGTATTTATTTTTGCCCCTCAAATTACAGAAAGTTTTCGTGATGATAAACTTGTAATTGCAGTTTCGTCTACAGCACTGCGTTTTATAGCCTGCGTTCTGCCTCTTCATTCCATAATTTTTGGAACAAACATGCTTTTACAAGTTGCAGGCGTAAAAAAAAGTGCCACATTTCTTTCGTCGCTGCGTCAGGGAATTATTTTTTTGCCTTGCATAATTATTCTGCCGTATATTGTAAGTTTTTTTGGCTTTAATGGAATTTTAGGAATTCAAATGACTCCGGCTGTAAGCGATTTTTTAAGTGCATTAATTGCCCTACCCTTCCTTATAAATTTTTTGCGGAAACTTAAATAAGAAGGAATTTATTCTGCGTAAGGGCGTGGAGGGGCGATGAAATCGTTCTGAACCGAAGGTGAAGAATGGAGGCGAAAGCCGGAACCCCGGAAGGCCCGACCCGAAGGGATACGCCCAAAATATCTGACGAAATTTTATTTTTTTTGTGCTAATATTTTTGATATGAAAAATTTATTTTCCAATGACGGAACTTATGTTTTAAATCACAAATGGACTCTGGCTGTAAAACGAGAACACGAAATTTACGACAGGGGAAACTCTATCCGCTCCGATTTTGACCGGGATTACACAAGGCTTCTTCACTGTCAGGCATATAGCCGCCTTAAACATAAAACTCAGGTTTTTTATTCTCCCCGCAACGACCATGTCTGTACAAGAATGGAGCATGTTCTTCATGTTGCCTCTGTTGCGTCTACCATTGCAAAATATTTAGGGCTGAATCAGGAACTTACCGGTGCTATTGCCATTGGTCATGATATTGGGCATGCGCCTTTTGGTCATACTGGTGAAGATATTTTAAACGGTTTAATGAAGCCTCGCCCTGGTGCTGATGCACCGAAAAAATTCTGGCACGAGAGGAATTCCCTTTTTTTTGCTGACTTTATAGAAACACTTCAGGATCCAGACGGTACGGAGCAGAACCTAAACCTGACATATGCTGTTCGGGACGGTCTTGTATGCCACTGCGGAGAAATTGACCAGCAGGGACTTAAACCCCGAAACGATGCAATAAACCTTTACGATATAAAACGCCCTGGTTTTGTTCAGCCTTTTACTTGGGAAGGGTGCGTTGTTAAGTTAAGCGATAAAATTGCTTTTTTGGGAAGAGATTTGCAGGATGCCCGAAGATACCACATGCTTGATATGAGCTGTTACAGGCAGCTTAGGGAAATTGTGTACGGAACTTTGGGGCTTACATCTTCCGGGGAAATTCTTTCCCATTCCAGCGGGCATGCCATAAACACCACTGTTCTTATAAACGACATGGTTGTTGATTTGTGTAAGAATTCTTCTCCTGAAGAAGGGCTTTGCTTTAGTCAGCCTTATTTCCGCTTTATTACAGAACTTAAAAAATTCAGTTTTGAAAAAATTTACTGCCACTGGCGGCTTTTGGAATTTAAATCTTACGCGGAAAATATTCTGCGGACAATATTCAAATTTCTTGTTCAGACTCAATCTTTTGCAAAAAACGGCAGGATTCCCGTAAGCATGCGATACTGCAAAAATTTATGCACCACTTTTGAAGACTGGCTTGTGCGGTATTCAAACTATGTTCCAGAAGATTTTCCTGATAAAAAAAAGAGGCTTAAATACAACACTCCAATTGTTTTTGATGTAAACGATTACGAAAGTTACGAAAAATGCGTAATTGAATATATTTCCGGCATGACAGATGCCTTTGCCATAGACTGCTTTAACGAAATAATTACTTTCTAACGACTACAGGCAAAAACTTCCGGCACAGAAAAGAACATTAAAAAAGTTCCGGTATTTTGTGCCGGGCAAGGCGGATAAACTGCGAAGCTGTGTCCAGTGCAGAACTTCTTATTTCTTTATCAAGTTTTGCAAAAGCCTTTATTATTTTTCCGCCGTTTTTTATCCAGTTTTCTGCCAGCTGGGAATTTGTTTCTGCCTGAGTTGATTCCAGTACGCCGAAAAGTGTTTCCACAAATTCTTCCCGACGATGTTCCGGCAGCTGTACGAACCACTGGTTAAAGGTTTCGTTAAAAAACAGGCTGGATTTTTCCAATTCTTCCATAAGTTCAAAGTTTTGGGGAGCTGTTTTCCATGTAAAGGCGTCGTGCTGCATCATAAGAACGCCGTCGCTTTTTACAACAGAATATTTTTTTTTGTCGTGCTCAAAAATCATGCCTACAGTGGAGCCCTGGGGAAAGAAACTTTCCGTTTTTTTAAGTGCAGACTTAAACTCATCTTTTTCCAATGTTTCCTTTAAAAAACCTGGACCGTCAAAATTGTATATGGTTTTTAAATTCGGTTGATATTTTTTGTTGAGAAATGCCCCTGCATAAATTGCAAGATTTCCGCCTTTTGAATGGCCTCCGCAGTAAACGGCTGCTTTTTTAAAACTGGCCGATGATTCTGTAAGGTAGGAAAGAGCGTCTTTTTGAGCAGGAATGTTTTCTTTAAAGGCAAGGTTAAAATCTTCTTTCCAGCCGATTATGGTGTCGTCTGTTCCCCGGAAGGAAACAAAGGCAAATGAAGATTTTTTATTTTTTGATTCATAAAAAAAAGTGAGGGCGGAAAACTGTTCTTCGTGAGTTAGGCTGTATTTATTTACATATCCAGACAAAAGGAGTTTTCCAAAACGGACACTAGATGCACAGGCAAAAAGAAGGTCTACGGTTTTTGGATTGATTAAAAGTCCCAGATCCCTGCGGGTTTCAAAATTATCGGCAACAAACATGGATGCACACTGATTCAGCGTAACGGAAGAAGAAAAATCTTTCTGCAAAATTCCGTCAAAATTCAAATAGGAAAGCTGACAAAAAATAAGTGCGTCTACAGGATTCAGCGGGGAACTGTCAAAATCTAAGTCGCCCCTCCATTCAACATAATCCAAAAGTTCCATAAATACCTCCGTATTATTGTCCTAATACATCTGGTCAAGGCACGCTATCGCTCAGGACCTTTACTCAGCCGTTTTTAAAGTTTTTAATAAACCTTAAATAAAAAAAATGCACCTGAAAAAATTCCAGGCACATTTTAAAACCGCAGACAGATTTTTTTTAGTACATTCCGCCCATATCTGGAGCCGGAGCCTGTGGAGCTGGAGGTTCAGGAATGTCTGTAATTGCACATTCTGTAGTAAGAAGCATTCCAGCAACAGAAGCAGCATTCTGAAGTGCAGAACGGGTAACTTTTGCAGGATCAATAACGCCTGCATCCATCATGTTAACCCATTCACCTGTGTAAGCATTGTATCCAACACCTTTTTCTGCATTTTTTGCTTTGTCGGCAACAACGCTGCCATCTACACCGGCATTTTCTGCAATCTGACGAATTGGTTCTTCAAGAGCTTTCTTAACGATTTTGAAGCCAACTTTTTCATCGTCGGAAAGGGATTTTTCTGCATTTTCGTCCAGAGCTTTTGAAGCTTCGATAAGAGCAATTCCGCCGCCTGGAACAATACCTTCTTCAAGAGCAGCACGAGTTGCAGCAAGAGTATCTTCTACGCGGAATTTCTTTTCTTTCATTTCTGTTTCTGTAATGGCACCAACATTGATTACAGCCACACCACCGGCAATTTTTGCAAGGCGTTCCTTGAGTTTTTCCTTGTCGTAGTCGGAAGTTGTTTTTTCAATCTGATTTTTGATTTCTGAAACACGGGCAGAAATTGCGTCTTTGCTACCGGCACCGTCTACAAGAACAGTATTGTCTTTGTCGATTTTAACAGACTTAACCTGACCAAGCTGACTAAGTTCAGCAGTTTCCAGTTTTAAACCGAGTTCTTCTGAAATTACTGTACCGCCTGTAAGGATTGCAATGTCTTCCAGCATTTCCTTTCTTCTGTCGCCGAAACCTGGAGCTTTTACGGCAGTGCACTTTAATGTACCGCGGATAGAGTTAAGTACCAGAGTTGCAAGAGCTTCGCCGTCCATATCTTCACAAATAATTACGAGAGGTTTTCCAGTCTGGGCAACTTTTTCCAGAAGAGGAAGAAGATCTTTCATGGAAGAGATTTTTTTGTCGTGAATAAGGATAAAGGCATCGCTGTAATTAACTTCCATTCTGTCTCTGTCTGTAACAAAGTATGAAGAAATATATCCGCGGTCAAACTGCATTCCTTCTACTGTTTTTACAGTTGTGTCCATGTTTTTTGATTCTTCAACAGTAATTACACCGTCTTTACCAACTTTTTCGATGGCATCGGCAAGAATTTTACCGATTTCCGGGTCGTTGTTGGCAGAAATTGTAGCAACATGAGTAATATCATCGCTGCCTTTAACTGCACGGCTGTTTTCTTTAATGGCTTTTACAGCAACAGCAACAGCTTTATCAATACCCCGTTTAATTTCGATAGGAGTCATTCCTGCAGAAACAGCCTTTAAACCTTCGCGAACGATGGCATAAGCAAGAACTGTAGCAGTTGTAGTACCGTCGCCGGCAACATCATTAGTTTTTGAAGCAACTTCCTTTACAAGCTGAGCGCCCATATTTTCGTATGGATCTTTAAGCTCAACTTCTTTTGCAACAGAAACACCGTCTTTTGTAATTGTAGGTGCACCGAATTTTTTATCCAGCATAACAAGACGACCGCATGGACCGAGGGTAACTTTTACAGCCTGAGCAATCTGTTCAACGCCGGAAAGCATTTTTTTTCTTGCATCTTCATTGAAAATCAACTGTTTAGCCATTTTTTAACTCCTATAAAACACCGCATCAGCGGTAAAGCACAGACGGCAAATCTGCAATTAGTGAAAGCAACGCTTGAAGAAACTGCAGTGATAACCCTGAAAAGGGAATTTATCGCACCGTCTGATAATATCGAATTTTGTGTTTATACAGCACATAAGATTGAAAAATCAACCTTTATTTTAATATAAAAAAAAATATTTCAAACGGCAAGAAAAATAAAAAAAAGAAGCTGCCCGATTTTTTCAGGCAGCCTCAATTATTAAAATCAGACAGTTTTTTGTAAAACTTTCCGCCGGATTTTATTTTGTTTTAAGGGAAACACCCTTCACAGTTGCAGCCTGTGAACCGAATTTTGCTCCGGCATAAGAAGAATTTGAAACTTCAAAAAGGCTGCCCATTTTTACTGTTCCATCGCTGTTTCTGTAATTTGCGTGAACAGTTCCATCAAGTTTCGGTACAGATGTAGATTTGAATAAAGGAGCTGAAACAACATTGGTAAAATCTTTCTTACCGTT
>CAMAFU010000107.1 GCA_945833725.1 uncultured Treponema sp. | reverse complement strand
CATACTTTTAAACTGCACAAATTCCATGGTTATCGGACTGTAAATTTGTGCAGTTTTTTATTTTTCTTTCACTTTCCCCTCCCCTAAAAATAATGAGGTTGTACTATGACTTACGGTTATATACGCGTTTCTACAGATACACAAAATACTGAAAATCAAAAAATGGAAATAGAAAAGTTCTGTCATTCCAATAATCTGCAGATTGACTGCTGGGTTGAAGACATAATAAGCGGCACAAAGGATCCGAAAAACAGAAATTTAGGAAAAATAATGGATAACTGCGTTTCCGGCGATTTAGTTATTTGTACGGAACTTTCACGGCTTGGAAGAAGTTTGCTTATGATTATGAACACCCTGAATTTTTTTCTTGAGCACCAAGTTGAGATTTGGACCATAAAGGACAATTTCAGGCTGGCAGACGATATTACAAGCAAAGTTGTTTCCTTTGCCTTTGGACTGGCTGCAGAAATTGAACGGCAGCTTATAAGCCAGAGAACAAAAGTTGCTTTGGAGCGGGCTAAGCAGGAAGGAATTCATGTAGGAAGAAAAAAGGGACGCAAATCGTCTCACTACAAACTTTCCGGCATGGAAAATTATGTTCTTCAGCAATGCAAAGCAGGCAGGTCAAAAAACTCTCTCGCCAAAGAACTGGGTGTAAGCTGGAAAACTCTGGATTCCCATTTAAAGCGGATTTTGCCCAGTTGATTTTCTTTTGGCCGGGCCAGTCAATTTCACTTTAGATTTTTATTTTTGTTCCGATAATGAAAAGAGAAAAATTTTGAAAGTTTAAGGGGAAGATATGAAAACTATCGGTATTAAACTTGCAGACGGAAGCTTTTATCCTGTCCTGGAAGAAGGAAATGCAAAAACTTACCAGCTGGATTTAACTACTGTTAAAGACGGTCAGACTAAAGTTCAGATTGATTTATACCGCTCTGAAAATAAAACTATGGAAGATGCGGAATATGTAGATACTCTTGAAGTTTCAAATTTAATTCCACATCCCAATGGAGAAGTTGAACTTCACCTTTCCATAGGGCTTAACGAAAACAATGAACTTGATGCAAAAGTTGTAGATGAAGAAACTGGAGAACAAAGCGAAACTTCCGTTACTCTTGTAAGCAGAACTCTTGCAGAGAGGGAAGAACCTGCCAATTTTGAAATTTCTGAAACCGATTTTTCTGAACTCCCGGCCGACAGCAAGGATGATACAGAAACTTTTGCTTCTCCCGTTGAAATTCCAGAACAGCCTGTAGAACCTGAACTGTCTGTTAAAATGGACGATTTTACGGATGATACAGACGACTCTGACATTGCGCCTCCTTTGTCCGAAGATTTGGAAGAACCGTTCAGTTTTGATCAGGAAATTGCAAAACAGGAAGCAGATGTAAACGAATCTGACATTGATAAAACTTTTGACAGCGAAACTTCTGAAACAATTTCTGATTATGCCAATAATACCAATAATAATGATGATGATTTTTCTGCTCTCGATGTTCCTGACGATGATGAAAATTTTTCTCTGCCGGATTTTGCAGAAACGAAAGCTTTTGATGAAGAAATAGCTCCAGAAGATTCTGCCCCGGAAAGCGAAGATTTTTCTATAGCAGATTTGCCGGACATGGATGAAGATATGTTCAGGGATTTTGATGAAACAGACACTCCAAAAACAGAAACTGCCGGTTTAACAGGTTATTTTGATGATCCTGTTTTCCAGAAAGACCCTGTTTTTACCCAGACAGATTTAGACACACCAGAAGAAATTAATTTTGATACTTCTGATTTAGACAACCCGCAGGATTCTTCTGCCCCTGCCATGGATTTTTCTGATCTTTACGATGAAAATTCTCTGGAAAATTCTGACGATGATGAAAAAAGCAAAACAAAGACTCCTGTTATAATTTGCGTTGTTTGTGCCATTATTTGTATAATCGCCACTTTACTGATTCTTTTTATAATTCCGTCAAAATATAATCTGCTGAAAAAGAATATCTTATCTGAGCAGGAAAATGTGGCTTGTGAAGTAACTGAACTTCCCGCTCAAACAGAAATTAATGATAAAAATGCAGAGATTGTAGAAGATGCAGAAAAAGTAGACGATGTTCCCGTAATTGTAGAAGCCAAGGAAGATGAGATTGTTGTTGCCGACGAAGTTGAATCTGTTGTGCCGACTCCTGTAATTCCTGAACCTGAAAAAGCAAAAGATGTTACTTACAGAATTAAATGGGGCGACACTCTTTGGGATATTGCAGATGCTTACTACAAAAATCCGTGGCGCTACAAAAAAATTGCAAAATATAATAACATTAAGAACCCGGATTTAATTATTTCGGGAACAGATATTCTAATTCCTGCAGAGTAAAAATTGAGTTTCAGTTTTTTTCATAAAAAAACAGGCCACTGGTCAATTCTGGTGGCTTTTTTGTGTTTAAATGTTTTTTCCTCGTGTACAGATCTTTCTGCCCAAAATCTTCATAAAGAATTCCGGCAGGAATATGATTATTTTATGGCATTAAAAGCCCTTAAAAACGATGATGAAAAATCGGCTGTACGACTTTTAAAAAAAAGCCTTTCCTCAAAAAATGAAAAAATACAGCGTCTGGCAGCCGAAAAACTTACTGAAACAGGAAATATTGCAGAGAGAAACAAAGCTGCTGCCTTTCTGCTTAAAAATTATTATGATGAGAAAGCCTCTGTAAAAGGAATGGAAGTTCTTTTTCTAACCGGAGAATATAATTCCGTTGTTCTGGCAACTGACTCTATAAATCTGGAAAAAGATTCAAATCAACTTGTTTTTTACAGGTTAAAAAGCCTCGAAAAAAAGCACGACAGCCGTTTTTACGATGAAGCATTTTTATGGTTCACTTCCCGGTCAGTTTCAAATTTTCACGAAGAACTGTTTTCTTCAATGGAAAAAAAATTTCAGGGAGCAAAAATTTTTGCCCCGGAAAATTCCGCTGAAACTTTGCAAAGTCAGGAAACTGTTCCAGAGCAATTTAAAATCATTTTTTACAGAATGCTTGTTTTCAGAAAAAATTATAAAGCGGCATTTATGAATACAGAAAATCTGCTTCAAATATATAAAGCGAAAAACAGTTTTCCGCCGTACCAGATTATTTCGGATATGGGAAAGGCTGCCCTTTATGCTACAGATGATTTTTATAATTCGGGCAAAAAATTTCAGTTGCTGGCAGAAAAACTTTCCGGTGAAGAAGCGTACTGTTCATATTTTTATGCAGCCCGGCTTTACGACAGAGCAGGACGGTTTCAGTCAAAAACACAGGAAACTTTTTTTAAGGCACTTAATTCCACTTCAACTCCCGAACATTACGACAATGCCCTCTGGTATCTTTTAAATTTTCAGTTACGGCAGAACTCTGAAACTATTATTTCCACACTAAAAAATAATCTGAACAAAATAGGAAATTCGTTCTGGTTTGAAGATTTTTTCGACAACCTTTCCGTACTTCTTCTGAGCCACAGGGATTTTGAAACTTTCTATAAAGTATATAAGCTGATTGACGGCACTCTGGATGAAGAAATTACAGGACGATACGCTTATATTTCTGCCCGGCTTCTTGAAGAAGGTTTGGTTTCGCCCCTTTGTTCGCCTGCAAAGGAAGCTGTAGACTGCTACGCAAAAGTTATAAACGGCAATGCACTCCTTTACTACAAAGTTTGTGCCATGGACAGGCTGAATGTCCGCGACAAATCTTACATGACAGACATTTTTTCTACTGGAAAAGGAAAGATGATATCTGCTGGCGACAAAAACACTCAAAAAATTTTTTCTGCTTTTGCTGCTTTCGGATTTCCAGAAATGATTCTTCCGTTCTGGCAAAATGAAAAAGAAAATCTTTCGGTAGAATCTGCCGTTCAAGCTGCGGAATTTTTAAGCAGTTGCGGAGAATTTAACAGGGCTTACTCTGTACAAAGCCTTCGTCTTTCGGCAAGAGCCATGAATTTTTATGCAGGAAAACTGCCTTTCTCCATTCTTAATTTAACTTTTCCCCAGGTTTATAAAAATTTTACGGAAGAAGCCTGTGAAAAAACGAGCATTCCGCTGCCGGTTCTTTTTTCCCTTATAAGAAGCGAAAGTTTTTTTGATGCGGAAATTTCAAGCAGGGCAGGTGCAATGGGGCTTACTCAGTTAATGACTTCAACGGCACAGGAAACTGCAAAAAAAATAGGCCTTAAAGAAGATTTTGATATTCTTGACCCTAAAACAAACATCACGCTGGGAAGTGCCTATCTGGAAAGTCTTATAAAACGCACTGGAAAAGACTCCCTGCTTCCGGCTCTTTTTGCGTACAATGCAGGTCTTTCAAATGTCAGAAAATGGAAAAACGACGGCCTTCCCATGGATATTTTTCTGGAAACCATGCCGTTTGCTGAAACAAGAGAATACGGAAGAAAAATAATAAGTTCTGCGGCAATGTACGATTTTCTCTATTACGGCAAAGTTCCTTCAGAAACACTCAGGTATTTTTTTCCGTAAAAACGCTTTTTTTTGCCTTAAAAAACTTATTCTAAAAATCAACAATCTGGTTTATAATCATCTTTGTGTAAAAACAAGTTTCGTATGTAAATGCACTTAAAAATCTATTGAGGTCAATAATGAAAATAATTTCAAGTTACAAATTTAAAATTTTAACAGCCGTAGCCGTTTTTTCCACTATTGTTATTCTTGTTAATACCATATTTGGTATCCGGGGAATAAAAAAAAGTGCCGTTATGTTTATTACACAGGAGGGAACCCGTCTTGTTGATGAAGCAATGGACTGTATTGAGCCAAACCGCTGGGAAGCTCTTTCCATTTCTTTAGACAAAGACGATTCTTACTATCTCGATTTAAACGAATTCCTTTTTTCTGTAAGAGAAAAGTATTCCTGTTCATTCCTTTACACAATGGCACCACACACCGAAACAGGAAAAGCCGTTTATGTTGTTGATGCTTCAGAACTTATTGATGATGATATATCCGACAAGTTCAGCCCAATAGGCACTGTCGAAGATTTATCTCTGGAAAAAAACGCTCCCTTTAAGTGTATGAAAGAACAGAAAATCGTTGTTACCAATATTTTTAACGATCCTGAATGGGGCTGGTGCATTTCTGTCTACAAGCCGATTATAAATTCTTCCGGTATTTCAGTTGGTTTTATAGGTGCTGATTTTGAAGTTTCCCAGCTTCATAAAATGATGCGCGTTCAGGTTATAAAACTTATTGTTTGTGCAGTCATTGGTCTTATTATAGGTCTTTCCATTGTCCTTCTCTTCATCCTTAAATTTTTTAGTGCTATGAACAGAGTCGTAGCGAAAATGCAGGAAATTTCCAGCGGAGGAAGTGACCTTACAGCAAGAATTCCCGTACAAAACCACAACGAAATCGGAGAATTATCATCTTCCTGCAACTCTGTAATTGCCACAATTCAAAGCATGGTTAAAACAGTTTCTCAGGCCGTAAACAGTCTTTCAAAAAACAGTCAGGAAATAATGAATCAAAGCCAGAACATGATGTCTATGCTAGATGATGCTGAAACAGGAATAAATATTATCGAAAACAAAGCCCACGACCAGACAAAACTTGTATCAAGCCTTTATAGCGAAATAGAAAATTTCAGAAATTCCATTTCTTTGTTCCGCAATCGTGTTGATGAACAGGTTTCCGCCGTAAATCATTCTTCTGCAGCCGTAGAAGAAATTACTGCAAACATTACATCTTCCGATGTAAACATTAACCGAATTACTAGAGAATACGGACAGATTGTTCTTGAAACAAACGACAACCTTCAAAACCAGAAACTTCTTTCCGAAGAAATAAGGCACATTCAGGAAATGGCAAAAAATCTTTTTGAAGCAAATAAAATCATTACGAACATTGCTTCCCAGACAAATCTTCTTGCTATGAATGCTGCCATTGAAGCTGCCCACGCAGGAGAAGCCGGTTCTGGATTCAGCGTTGTTGCCGAAGAAATCCGTAACCTTGCAGAAACTTCTGCCCAACAGACTACCTCTATAAAAACCATAGTTTCCGACATCGAAAAAGCCGTAACAGACATGGTTAATTCTTCTGGTAAAAGTGAACAGGCATTTACAAGGCTTGGCGAAAAAGTGCACACACTTCAGTCCAGCGTTCAGGAAATTCAGCGGGGTATGAATGAACAGGCAACAGGTGCTAGAGAAATTCTGGAAATGATGAAAGTTCTTAACGCAGCTTCCATGGAAATGTCTAGTGCAACAGAAAAAATGAGCGAAAAAACAGTTGCCATTTCGGAAAGCATGAAAGAAATTACAGATTCATCTTCCGATATTCTCGACAGCACAGGAAAAACTTCCGGCAAATTAAGTCAAATCAAGATTTTTGCAGGAGAATCTGCTGATACTTCTAAAAACAATCATCAGCTTTCAGAGCAGGTTCAAGCTCTCGTAAGTTCCTACAAAGTTGAATAAATATTTTAATTAACCTTAATTTCGAGTTATAATCGTGGCAAGGATAGTAGGGGCGGCGAAG
>CAMAFU010000106.1 GCA_945833725.1 uncultured Treponema sp. | reverse complement strand
CATTCGGACAAAGTCCGAACGCCTTCGGCGGCACTACAATCCTTTCCGCATTTTTATTGAGGGGGTAGTACAAACCCTCAAAACGGCGAAGTCAACGCTTAAGCGTTAGCTTTAAGCGTTAGCGTGCCTTGACTCGACGTATTTTCCGCATCTTTAAAATAATTTTTTTTGTTTTTCTTTAATTTTTTTTTGAATTTTTATGCGCTTTTTGTTTTTCCAGGAGTATTTATATAGTGCAGACCATAATGCTGGAGGGGAAAACAATGTGTAAGGAGGCATTTTTAATGAAGAAAAAAGTTTTTCTTCTTCTTTTTTGTCTTAAATTTTCTTTTTGTTTTTGCGAGGCATTTGATTTTGTGGAAAAGGAATTTTCTGAAATTTTTTATGCCCTGTCGCTTTATTCAGGTGTTCCGATTTTTGGAGACGATACTGTTTTTGGAAAGGGGAGTTTTCATCTTGCCGGTGATGATTTTGAAAATGCGTTTGATTCCTTCCTTCTGCAAAACCGGCTTTATGTTAAGAAGGGGGAAAGGGGGTGGCTTGTAAGCCGGTGTAAATTTCTTAGTCAGGAAGGTTTGTTTTGCCTTGATGCCTGCGATCTTTATCCTGTTCAGCTTTTGGAGAAAACTGCTGTGGAAACGGGTATATGTATTACATACGATTCTCTGCCTAAAGTGCCTGTGAGCATTCACACAGGTTTTTGTTCTCCAGAGGAAATTGTAAAAAGAATTGCAGGGCTTTGCACCGGGTTTGAAGTAAAAAAAGAAAACAGCGGAGTTTTTCATGTAGGAAGAACTTCTCAGGATGCGGTAGAGGTTAGGAATTTTGGACGGGCGGTTTTTCTGGAAGATGAAAATGGATTTTGGACTTGTGATGTTCAAAATTCTAATCTTTCGGGAGCTGTAGAAAAATTCTTTCTGGCGGCGGGAAAGCAGTTTTGTCTTGTGGGTGGGGGAGAAGGCAGAATTCAAAGGTCGTACTTTAAAGGGAAAAATTTTGATGATTCCCTTTCCCTTTTGTGTGCCCAGGCCGATGTGGAAGTTCTTTTATGCCAGGGAGTTTATTATCTTGTTCCTTCCAAGTCTGAAAGAAAAAAACTTGAAAATTCCGGGCGTGTATGGCGGTCTGTTCATTTAAATAACGGTCGGTGCGACGAGTTTGCAGCCGCTGCCGGAAAAAGGTTTTCCGGGATTCAGACTGTACTTTTAAATCCGAAAGGCGATTTTCTTTATTCGGTTGATGAGAAAGAACTGGAAGATTTTCTTGATTTTACGGCGAAATTTGATTCAAAAAATGACAGTCATCTTGTGCAGTTGAAGTATTTAAGGACAGAGGAATTTTTTGCCAGTCTGCCGCCTTTTGTAGATAAGAGTGCTGTTTGTGATACTGGTAGAGGTGACAGTTTCTTTTTTACTGGAGACGATGAAGGTTACAAAAAACTTTTGGAAAAACTTGAATTGGTGGATAAGCCTGTTAACCGCGTAACATACGATTTGCTTATCGTGCAATATCAGAATTCTAAAGCTGTGGAAACTGGCGTAAGTTTTGGAATGACAAATTTAGCCGACAGCACAGTTAATTCCATTTCTGCACAACTGGGCAGCGTTCTTGATTTTAATATGGATATTGCAGGGGCATTTGGCCTTAAATTTGCGGCAAGTCTTCAGGCTTCTTTGAATGAAACAAAAGCTAGAATTTTTGCTGATACTACACTTAACGGCGTAAGCGGTCGTCCTATAAGTTTTCAGAACACAAACACTTATCGCTATCGTGACAATAATCTTGATCCCGAAACGGGAAAACCTGTTTATTCAGGTGTTACAAGAGAAATTGTATCTGGACTTAAACTGGAGGTGACAGGAACTGTTACCGGGGATGGAATGATAACTACAAAAATTACTGCCAGCGTAAGCCGGCAAGGGGCTGATACATCATCTAAAACCGGGAACCCTCCTCCTTCCAGCGAAAAAATTGTAAGTACAGAAGTAAGAACAAAAAGCGGAGAACCTGTTGTGTTAAGCGGTCTTGTTCAAAATGAAGAAAGCAAAACTTCCGCCGGTGTCCCTTTTTTATCAAAGATTCCTTTGCTGGGAAAATTATTTAAAAGTGAAAACTCAGAAATGGAAAAAACGGAGATGGTTATTTATCTGGTACCGCATACAGAAATTTTCGGAAGTGAAAAGAATTCTATGCAGGACAAAGAAAAAATATTTGATTCACAGGAGGAAAAAAATCATAGGCGTGCTTTGTTAAAGGAGTTGAAGGTTTTATGACGGAAATAGTAAGAAAATTTGAACTTTCGCCGCAGTTCTGCTTTTTTAACGGAGCGGCAGTTCTTTCCCAAAGCGAAGACTGTGTTCGTGTTGGTCTTTTAAATACGGAAGATGAAATGCTTAAAGAAAGAATTGTCCGTTCTGTACAGGCTTTTTTTGAAACGGACGGTGTGTGCTGTGAATTTGACAGAATAACGGGAGATGAACTGGAGAAGATTGTTTCCAGAAATTATGGAGCCAGCGATTCTTCTTCAAAAATAAAAATCGGAAGCAGACAGTCAGGTAAAATTCCTGAAGGCGGCGAAAAGGATGAGAACGGTGGAAAAAATGCTGCTGTAGTTCTTTTGGACAGTCTTTTGTCTGAGGCTGTAAATAAAGGTGTAAGCGACATTCACATTGAAGAAAAAAAAGTTCGTTTCAGGCATTTGGGAAGACTTGTGTTTGAGTGTGATCTGGACAGTTCAAAAAGTGTGGAACTGGTAAGAAGGGTAAAAGTCCTTTCAAAAATGGATGTGCTGGAAGATAGAAGAGGGCAGGAAGGTCAGTTTATTTTTAACGGATGCGGTGTTCCTGTTTTTGTCCGGGTTTCCTGTATTCCTGTTATAAGCTGTTGTCAGAAAGAAAAAGCTGAATCTATGGTTTTAAGATTGCTGAATCCTCAGAAAATTCCACTGTCACTTGATAAACTTGGATTTTCTGAAAAGCAGATGAAGTTGATTGAAGAATTCCTCCTTGAAAAAAATGGAATTGTCCTTATATGCGGTCCTACTGGTGCTGGAAAATCTACTACCGCTGCGGCAATGCTTAAAACTCTTCATAAAAAGCTGGGGGACTCAAGAAAAATAATTACTGTTGAAGATCCGCCGGAATATGTGCTAGAGGGAGTTACCCAGATTAAGGTTGACGAAAAATTTTCTCTTGATTTTGGGGAGGCCTTAAGGCTTATTTTTCGCCATGATCCTGATGTAATTTTTGTAGGCGAAATTCGGGATGAAAAAACTGTAGCAACGGCTTTAAGGGCCTGTCAGACAGGGCATCTTGTTTTTGCCACAGTTCATACAGGCGGTTTTTTTGAAACAGTTACACGAATGTGCGATTTAGGAGCCGATATGACAGTTTTGTGCAGCTGTTTAAGGGGAATTGTCCTTCAAAGTCTTGAACCGCCGGAAAAAGAAAATCCTTTTAATGATGTTGTATTAAATGCAAAGGTTTTGAAAGTAGATAAAAACACTGCACGGAATATTATCAATTCAAAAGGCATGTGTTTTTTTGAGGATGAAGAGGAGATGGCTGTATGAACAAAAATTCACTGTTGTGTGATTTTATTTCAGGCATATTGGGGTATCTTAAATCCGGGAATTCATTAAAAAGCTCTGTAAAACTTCTTATGGAACTGAAAAATGCTTCTGGCGAGCTAGTAAAATTATGTCAGCATGTTTTTAATGGCCTTAATGAAGGAGAAAAACTGTCTTCTGTGTTAAACGGATTTTCCTCCAAAATCCCTGTGTGGTTTTCTTCCTTTGTTTATGTGGCTGAAGAAGGATGCTGTCTGGAAAAAATTCTGGATTTTTCCCTTCAAATATTAAAAGACAAAATTAAAACGAAGCGAAAAATACTGGAAGAATCGGCTTACCCGGCTTTTATAGTTTTTCTTGCCCTTTGCTCATCCTTTGCGGCAGCAATGTTTTTCCCTATGAATTTGGAAATGAAAAATAATTTTTTTAAATCCATGTTTTTTGCAGCTGTTTTTCTGCTTTCATCCTTTGCATTTTTATTTTTATTGTCCTGTCATTTTTTCAAAACCGATAAAATCCTGCTTTTTTTTAAGTCTATGGCCTTTTTAAAAGAATCGTCAATTCCCCTTCTTCAATCTGTGGACTGCTCCTGGGAAATTACCGGCGGCGAGAAAAAACTTGAGGAAACAGTTGTAAATATTCATCACCGGCTTTTGTGGGGAGAAAATGCCCAAAGCGTGTTTGACGAAGAATTTGAAAAAATCGGGGTAAAAATTTGCGGTCAGATGAATTCCTCTGTTTTTTTTGAAGATATGGCCTGCATTAGAGAGGAAAAAAACAGGAGAATTCAAAAAGTCATTCTTGGCTATCAGCAGCCGGTAATGATTTGCCTTGTTGCTGTTTATCTTATCGTTCTTTTAAAGAACATAATTGTTCCGCTTTTGCAAGGAGGTATTTTTTGAAAAAAAAGAAAATCAGCATAAAAAAAATTACGGAAAAACTTAGCGGAGGTTTTACATTTGTTGAAACTCTTGCTGTTATTGCAGTTTCCAGTGTGTTGGCCTGTCAGGTAAGCATTTCTTCCATGAAGCTTGTTCAGAAAGGAAAAATTG
This sequence comes from uncultured Treponema sp., assembly GCA_945833725.1. GTDB lineage: Bacteria > Spirochaetota > Spirochaetia > Treponematales > Treponemataceae > Treponema_D. The sequence goes on along the minus strand of CAMAFU010000106.1, from coordinate 1,918 downwards.
CTGCGGCAAAAGGGCAGATTGAATGTTTTAGGGGAGCTTTGCAGTCTTTTTATATTGACTGCGGAAAATTTCCGTCGGAAGTTCAGGGGCTTGATGCGCTTTGGGAATGTCCAAACGAAGGGGATAGCAGCAGATGGAACGGACCTTACCTTGAAAAAAAAGCCGGGCCTGATCCCTGGGGAAATGCTTATCAATATTTTGAACGGGACAGTGCAAGAATGCCGTTGGAGTGCCCTGAAGGAATTCCCTTTGCCATAATTTGTTATGGCAGCGACGGAAAGGAAGGAGGTAAAGGAAATGAAAAAGACATTGTTTCGTGGGAATAAAAATCCTGAAGGGTTTGTTCTTGTAAGTTCTCTGGCCGTTGTTCTTGTTCTGTCGACAGTTCTTGCTGCCTCATTTGGAGTTCTAAAACAGAAAACTGACCTTCTAAAAACAACAGAAAGATACCTTACGGAAAAATTTAATTTTACGGAGGTAAAACATGAAGCTGATTGAATTTATATGTGCCCTTCACCTTGGAATTTTTTCTTTTTCCCTTATGGCTGGCGGCGGGAAAACATTAAAAGAAAACTGGAACAGGTATTTTCAGGAAAAAAAACGGATAGAAACGGCAGGATTTATCTGTAAATCTTTTGATGACCTTTGTCAAAAAAAAGAAACCACAATGGACGATTTTGAAAAATGGAAACAGGAATGTGTAGTTATGCTTTCCCTTGATTCCATTAAAATTTCAAAAAACGAAAGAAAACAGGAGTTAAAGTGTGAGTGGACTTCCGGTAAAAAATCCTATTCTATTTTTGCCCATCGTTTTGGAGAAAGTTGATGAATAAAATGAAAAAAAATGTGCTGCCGGCAAAAGAATGTGATTTTTACAGTTTTTACCTTCCGTTTTCTGTTTTGAAAAAAAACTCATTGCGGAAAGAGGCTTTAAAAGAACTGGAAAAAAGGCATCCCAGATTTTCTGCCAGGTTTTTACCCAAATTAAAATACCGGCTTAACAAAAAAGGAATTGCCGTAGAAGCTGCTGTTGTAGACAAACTGAAACTTGCTGAATGTATAAAAAAAAATCCTGGAAAACGGGTTTTTCTTGGAAGTACAGATTTGTCTGTTTCCAGTAATTACGGAAGCGGCAAAAACTTTGGAAAATCTTTTTTTATTATTCTGATGTTGGCGGCAGTTTTTTCAATTATGGTTTTTATTGCAAAAAAAAATAAAAACAGCGAAAGCAAATTTGAAGAACAAAAGGAGGTTGTTTTGGAAAAAAAACTTTTGCCCTCTGCCAGAGAAACGGCAGAACTTATTTTAAGTCGTGTATACGAAAAAAATGGCCGCGTAACAAAGTTTTCATGGTTAAAAGGGGAATGTATGTTTTTTATTGAAGAATGTTTTCCCGAAGAAGTTGTTTTTGACAAAGCCTGTTCTGTTTCGTATAAAAATGGAGAGCCTAGTTTTTCGGCCGGTTTTCGGGTTCAGGAAGAAAAAAATTCTGTGGAGAAAAGCCTTGGAATTCAGGATTTTCAGGTTTTGATGAGAAACAGTTTAAACCAATGTGGTGCCGTTATTTTTACGGAAAAATTGGCTTTAGATTTTTCGGAAATGATTTTTTTTGTTTCCGGGGAAAATTTTAAAAGATCACTTGAATCATGCCTTAATACACTTAATAAATGCCTCTGGCACGAAGAAATGATTGTTATTGACTGTAAAGAAAACGGCTTTAATTTAACCGTTCAGTTTATGCCTGGCATAAAACCGGATTCTTCTGTTTTAGAAATAATTTCATCGTATGAAAATATTTTCCGGCCAAATATTGTCAAACTGGATATGGCTAAGGCTGTGCGGAAAACTGTTCAAAAAATTCCAATTTTGGATTTAGGAAGAGAAAAACTCGGTCAAATAAAGAAGAATGGAGCCGTTT
>CAMAFU010000105.1 GCA_945833725.1 uncultured Treponema sp. | reverse complement strand
AAATAAAAACACAACTTTTTTTCCTTCCATTCCAAAAGATAAAAGGGAACCAATTTCTTTTTTCCGCTCCATTACACTAAGCATTGATGAATTAAAAATTACGATTGCAGACAGGGCAAAGAAAATCAAGGCAAAAATAAAATAAATCTGGTCAGTAAATTCTAAAAGTTGAAGAAAAGAATTTCCTTCAATCCATGGTGTAATTTCCAGAGAAGCAAATTCTTCTGTTTCTTTAAGTCTGGCTGCAAGATTTTTTGTTTTTTCAATGTCCTGCCAGTCTTCTGTAAAAACTAAAATTTCCGTTGCATTCCCATTCATGCGGAGAATGGAAGACAACTGGTCAAAGTCCATAAAAATAAAGTTTCCTGCATAATCTCCGTCAGAAAGATGAATTACAGCCTGAACTGTAAGGGTACATCCGTTTGTTCCGTTTCTTGCCGTTTGTGTCATAATCGTAAATTTGTCGCCGGCTTTTAGATTAAAAGATGATGCAAAATGATCTGTTACTGCACAAAGTCTGCTTTTTTTTAAGGATGACAGGGAAAAATCTTTTAACAGTTGAATATCACCGCTTAAAACCTGCATATCCCTGTCTTTAAAATAATTGTTGTCGGCAAAGTTTATTCCAATAAGGCTGGAACTTTTTGTATCTCCATTCTGATAAACTGCCGCTCCCGTAACAATTTTTGCTTCTGCCTTTGTTATTTCAGGAAAAGATTTAAGTTTTTCAATTACATTAACTGTGTCTGGTACATACTGACTTAAAGGATTTATCCTCTCATTTTTTGTATACAGCGGATTTCGTATTCGTATTACACCCATTTTATTATGAACAATGTTGAATTTCATATCGTCCATAGAACCGTATTCTATTGCCATATATAATGTAACAAAAAGAGTAACTAAAAAAAGTGCACCGCCTGTTAAAATAGAACGCCTTTTATTGCGTCTTATGTTTTTCCATGCCATTGTAAAAAGAAGGCTTATGTTTCCAGATTTCATAATTTTCCCCATAAATAAAAAATTTGTAATTCGCCCTAATTTCGAGTTTTGTTTTTTTATATTTTGGGTGGCTTTTTGCTTTGCAAAAATCAGGCTATTCGGGGTTCCGCTGTCGCTACATTCCTACGCTACGCTTCGAAACGGCTTCGCCGCCCCTACTATCCTTGCCACGATTATAACTCGAAATTAAGGTTAATTCACATTCTTAAAAAGCTGATTTAGTTTTTTCTAAATATGTCTGCAACTTCTTTCTTTAAAATTGAATTTGCCGGAATAAATGCGGCAACTCCTGCAACAATAAGCGCCCCAACAGTTACCCGTATAAAGCCTGGAATATCCCAACCGCTTTTCATAAGCCCCGAAATTCTGTAACCAAAACTTACATTTGAAAGAGTTGAAGTAAAATCAAGGCCTTTTGTGGAAAGGGGAATATTTAACACACATGCCGCCACGCAGCCAAAAATACATCCTACAACTCCAATTGAAACGCCTTCCCACATAAAAAGCCGTTTTATATAAAAAGAACTGTAACCCATAGCTTTAAGCATGCCGATTTCGTTTTTTCTTTCCATTACGCTCATAAGCATTGTGTTGCTTATTCCCACAGCGGCAATTATGAACATAAACGCCATAAGTATATTTGTGTACAGAGAATACATATCATCAACAGAAAGAATGTCGGCCTGAATTTCCCTCCAGGTTTTAAGTTCCAGGGAATCGTTTAGAATGTCTGTTTTTTTTATTTCTGACGAAAATTTTTTAAAGTTTCTGTCTGCCAGCCCAGCACCTCCCAGTCCTATATCAATAGCAGTAACGGCTTTTTCCATAGAAAGCATTTCATCAATATAGTCAATATCCATAAAAATATATGAAGAATTTATCTGGGCATCCGGGCAGTGAATAATTCCCACTATAGGAACATCAATAGTCTGGGTAAAGCCTCCCCTTCCCTTGCATTGAACTGTAATGTAGTATCCAGGTTTTGCATTCATATCGTCTGCCATCCAGCTTCCGACAACAGCACCTGAACAATATTCTCCGTCTTTTTCTTTTGTAAGCCATGAACCAGATTCAACGCTTTGTGAAAGTGAAAAAACTTCTTTGGATTTTTCAATGTCAACGGCACTTAAAATACCTGTCATACTTCCTGATGTTTCAAAATAATCTTCGTTAAAATAAATTTCACATTCGGTTTGAATTTCTTTTGTATAGGGAATGTTTTTTGAATCAAGATATGAAGTAATTCTTTCAGAATCATTTTCTTCTATTAGAAAGTCCATTGGAAGAGTTTTGATTTTTTCAAAATATCCGCCGGCAAAAATTTTTGCTCCCGAAGTTTCGTATTCCAGAATATTAATTTCACTTTCATTTGAAATACCGAAAACCAAAGCATCAAGGAGAATAGTAAAAAGTACGCCGAATGCTATGGCACTGGCTGTAACTAAAGTCCTTTTTTTATAACGGAAAATATTTTTCCATGCCATCTTTAATATCATAGTTTTCTCCGATTTACTCATTGTCTAACATTCCGTCTTTTAATTTTATTATGCGGCGGACATTTTGCATTACCAGCTGGTCGTGAGTTGAAAAAATACATGTAATGTTATGACGGACATTTAATTCTTTCATTAAAGCAATAATCATTTCGCTGTTTTTTGAATCAAGATTTGCTGTCGGTTCATCGGCAAGAATTACGCAGGGTTCTTTTACAAGCGCCCGGGCAATAGAAATTCTCTGCTGCTGACCGCCGCTTAATTGAGAGGGAAGCCTGTCCTGCATGCCGTCCAGCCCCACTTCTTTTAAAATTGACCAGGATTTTTCTTTTATTTCTTCCTTTGAAAACCTGTTTAAAAGCTGAAGAGCAAGTTCAACATTTTCCTGTGCAGTCAAAACAGGAATTAAATTGTAACTTTGAAATATAAAACCGATTTTTTCGCATCGGAGAAGGGTTTTCTGTTTTTTGCTCATTTTTGCAAGGCTTTTTCCGTCTACAAAAATGTCTCCCGATGTAATTGAATCAAGGGAACCTATTAAATTTAAAAGAGTTGTTTTACCGCTTCCAGAAGGTCCTGCTATAGCCGTAAATTCTCCTTTTTCAATTACAGCAGAAACGCCTTTAAGCGCCTGAACCTGTGCACTTGAATCATTTTTCCCAATCGCTTTTTTCTGCGTCCCCATGGAATAAGTTTTGCAGACATTAATAATGTTTACAATTTCATTCATAATCTCACACTCCAATAAAAGCTCCGCGTTAGCGGCAGTGCATGTATGCACTGAAAAAGTTTGCAAAGCAAACAGTGATACGCCACCTTATAATTTTCTGCTCTAAGGGCTTCTGCCGGTTGAACCTTTAGTGCCATTCTAGTTCGGTGGTAAGTTTTTTGTAATTTAAAATCAGCTCGTCCTGACCTGAATCAATTTGATTAATCGTGTATTTCATTTTTAGAATTTTTTATGATTAAAATTGCCTCATCTTGTTTTTGCAGATGATAAAAATACTAAAGCACAACAGAAAAATCCGGTACAAGGTTTGGAAGCATAGGTTTGCTGAAAAAATATCCCTGAACAAAATCGCAGCCCATTTTTGAAAGTTTATCGTACTGCCATTTCTGCTCCACACCTTCTACAGTAAGTTTCATGCCTAAATCGTGAACAAGATGAACTATATTTTCGATAAAAGTTTCTTTGCCATCTACAAGGTAGTTGTCTACCAGCGATTTATCGATTTTTACCTTTTGTGCAGGCAGGAATGTAAGATAGCTCAAAGAAGAATAACCTGTGCCAAAATCATCCAGAGCTATTGATACTCCAATTTCCGAAAATTCATTAAACAACTGTCGTGCCTTTTCGATTTTTCCAATAAAGAGACTTTCCGTTATTTCTATTTCGATAAATTCCGGAGGAATCTGATATTTTTCCATTGTACGCCGCAGAAACGGAATATATTCTTCGTCTAAAAGCTGGTCGTTTGAATAATTTATTGCAACTTTTTTCATTTCCATTCCAGCCTGCCGCCAGTTAGCCATATCGTTAAGAACTTTTTCCGTAACAATGCGGCCAATCTGTGCAATAAAACCGCCTTTTTCTGCCACCGGTATAAACTCTCCTGGACCTATGGAATAATTTTGAAGACGGACAAGAGCTTCAAAACCGGAAATTTCTCCAGTATGAACATTGACCTGAGGCTGATAGCGGACATCGAATCCACCAGAGGAACATTCTTCTTTTAGAATTTCTACAATTTTGTTTTTCCGCAGAATTGACTCTTTCATTTCTGGGCTGAAAGCAACTATAGAACGCTTGCCTTGTTTTTTACCTTCGTACATGGCAATATCGGCATTAATTATAAAATCATCGTAAGTCATTTCTGGCGATGAATTTGTATAGCCCAGTGTTGCCGTAAGATCAACTTTCATATTGTTAAAGTAAATCGGTTCGTTTAAAAGCTGCCTTATTTTTTCGATTTCAGGCCCGTTTTTTTCGATGTGTCCGCATTTATGAACAAGGATAAATTCATCTCCACCGTAGCGGGCTGCAAAATACTGATTGTTGAATGTAAGGCTTAACAGACGCCTGCCGTATTCCTGCAAAACATAATCTCCGCAGGCATGAGTATATGTGTCGTTGTAGTTTTTAAAATCATCAACATCCATAAGAAAAAGTGAAAAAGGAATTCCTGTTTTTATTATGCGCCGAATTTCCTGCTCACCGTGAGTTCTGTTTGGAAGCCCCGTAAGTTTATCGTTGTTTGCTACATAAGTAAGCTGCTGTTTTGAATCAAGCAAATCTTTGTTTGTCTGGCGTATCTGCTTGTTCATTATCATCATAATGCCGTTTATGTTTTTAGTTTTTCTGTAGCTGACCGACGACACCACAAGAAACAGGAAAAGTGAACAGCATATTACGATAAACGGAAAAATTATGTTTATGTTCTTTTGAAAAATATTCTGGTGTTTATTTATGAAAGTTGAATTTTCCGGGAACGAAGAATCGCCTATGTTCATTTTTCTAATAACAGCATAATCAAAAACAAATTCTCCCTGAATTTCCAGTTGAAGCGGAATTTCTGAAACAGGCCGGCCGTTTAAAATATCAACAACAGTAAGGGCTGCGTTATATGCGTACTGCCTGTAATCAATGAATTTTCCGCCGACAAAGCCTGCTCCCATTCCAATGTTGTTTGTTCTGTACACAGGAGTACGGGAAGCATAATTCAAAATATATGTAACAAGTTCGTAAGTCGTAAAATCGTGGGCGTGAGCATAGTCCTGCAAATAAGACAGACAGAGAATTACAGAATTTTTTGGGAGCGACATAAGAAGCCATGCCAGCTGATAAGGTTCCGTTTTGGAAATGTTTATGTATTTGTATTCAAGATTCGGATATTCCTTTATTGCATTTTCAAATTGAATTTTATCGCCCTGACCGGAAATTGAATCATCAAAAATTCCAACAATACATTCCACCTGCGGATTCTGCTCGATTGCAATTTCTAAAGTTTCTGAAACAAAAATAGTTTCCCCAAAGCCTGTTATATACGGATTTTTTACGGCATCTTTTGCCTGGTTTATATCGTTTATTCCGAAAAATACAATGGGAATTCCTTTAAAAAGTTCATCCTGATAAGTTCGGGCAAAAATAAGGGCTGCATCATCACTTACTAAAACTGCATCAAATTTATATGCAACGCTTGCAATTTTATTTTTTGCAGAAACATAGAAATTCAAGAAATTTTCTTTTGTGTAGTAATTTTTCATGTCCATGTAGAAAACTTCAAAGAGAATGTTATTTTCCTCAAAAGCCTGTTTTATGCCTTCAAGGTGAACTTCCGACGCAGAATAATTTGGATCGTAGGAACTTATGTAAAGAACCCGCCCCTCTGTAGGATTCGTTTTTTGTATAGAAGAGTCTTCGAAAAAATCATTAAACACAAACTGACGGAACAGCAAAAAACATCCGAACGCAAGTCCAAGCCCACCTGCAAGAAGAGAAAACAAACTGAAAATAAAAGTTTTTCGCCGCGTCATAATAAAACCGTAAATCAAACAAAAACAGCAGCTGCCGAAAAAGTTTAATTCTCTTCATTGTAACAAATTTTATAATAGTTTTACACTCGAAAAACCCAAAAAAAACAACAAAAAAATTCAAAGGGTCATTTTATGTCCCTTTAACAGATTCATAATAAACACATAAAAAAAATACCAGGAGGTAAATTTTATGGCTATGTTTATTATTCTTCTTGCATTTCTTGCAATGTGGGCCGTTACAGAAATTATCGAAAATATTGTTTCAATTAAAAAAAAGCATATCAAGCCCAGTGCAGGAGTAACAAAAACATTAAAATGGCTTGACTAATTTGCCGCTTTAAGGGTCGGTGCATTATAAATTTACCACGGTTTTGCACTGAACAGTCGCGACTGGAAGCTCTATTTAAAATTATTTTTTTTATAATGAGGAGGCTCTGAAACAATAATCAAGGGCTTATGCATTATAAATTTCTGAGAAAATCAGGGCGCGAAGGAGCGAATGGTCAGGGCAAAAACATCCTGATTGTGGATAGTGCGCAAGCACTATTTATATAAATTCCCATGCCACAATCAGCATGTAGTGCTAATAGCACGGTTTTGCACTGAACAGTCGCGACTGGAAGCCCTATTTAAAATTATTTTTTAATGCAGAGGCTCTGGAACAATGATTCCGTTA
>CAMAFU010000104.1 GCA_945833725.1 uncultured Treponema sp. | reverse complement strand
ACTGTTCGGATTTAGATAAATTCCCATAAAAACCTCCGCGTACACAGAAGTATACCACACAGACAGATTTTTAACTATATTGCAGGAATAGACACATCTTTACCATCCGGGGCCTTAAGCATTATAAATTTATGAGAAAAATTGGGGTGTGCACGGTAATAAAAGTTTCTCTCCGCACCAAAGCCAAACTTAGCCCGGATTGGAGCAGCGGCTAAGCCGTCCGCCTGTGGCGGATGGAGCGGACAGCGGAACTGCGGAAAGCCGGTTTTTGAGTAGTTTTTGGTGCAGCCGGAAAATTTTTTGGTAATCGGGGAATTTGCTTCTGTTTTTTTATTTTCTTGCGACTATTACCATTGTGCGGGCTTTTTCGTTGTATGGGCTAAAGTCAAAATCGCCGTAAATTTCCACGGATTTAAATCCTATGCCTGTAAGGATTCTTTTTAGTTCAATCCCTGAATACAGCCGCTGTACAAATTCGTGTTCTATTCTTTCGTTTGTTTTTTCGTCTATTAGAATCCACTTTGACCGCAAGCCTTCCCAAGCACCTTCTACTGTAAACTGTGTAAGGACTGTTTTTCCTGCCCGCTGAAACCATTCTCCTTCTGTAAAATACAAAATTGCTGTTTCCCGGCTTAAGTTTTCCAGTATAAAAAATCCGTCGTCCCGTAAATTGGAATATATTTTCTGCAAAATCTGTACATCTTCTTCGATGGTGTCACAATATCCGAACGAAGTGTACAGGTTCAGCACACAGTCAAATTTTGTTTCCGCTGTAAATTGCCGTAAATCTGCCTGAATAAGTTTTAATGGCACTTCTTCTGCTTCGGCACTGTCTTTTGCCGCTTCCAGTTCGGATTTTATTAAATCTACCCCTGTAACTTCCATTCCCAGTTTTGCCAGTTCTACGCTTATTCTTCCAGGGCCGCATCCTGCATCTAATACTGTACTGCCTTTTTTTAGGCCTGCTATGGCACAAAGTTTTTCTGCTATTGCCGGTGCTTCTGCCCATTTTACAGAATCAAACATTATGGGGCCGTAATTATTCCAGAACTCTTCGTTTTCAAACCATTGTTTTTCTTTTTTTTTCATGCGATTTTACCTCCCGTAAAAATTCTGAAAATCATGCCTTTTTATGTCTTATATCATAAGTTTTATTTCAAAACAATCAACTCTGCAGGCTTTCCGCTTTATAAAAAATAATTTAAAACAGGGGCTAAAATTTTTCTGTTTTTATAATTTTTTTTCTAAAGTCCTTTTTTGTATCTCCGATAGTATGAATATAGGGTGGGAAACCACTTAACCATGAGCCGCCGCTAAAACGGTGGTTTTTACAGGAGATATACTATGGTTATTAATCACAACATGAGTGCTCAGTTTGCACAGCGTTCTACAGGTCTTACAGAACTTAACAACACAAAAAACATGGAAAAGCTTTCATCAGGCATGAAAATCAATCGTGCAGGCGATGATGCATCCGGTCTTGCTGTTTCTGAAAAAATGAGAGCTCAGATTCGCGGTATGAATCAGGCTTCTACAAATGCTCAGAACGGCATTTCTTTCATTCAGACTACAGAAGGCTATCTGCAGGAAACTACAGATATTATGCAGAGAATCCGTGAACTTGCTGTTCAGTCTTCCAACGGTATTTATTCTGACGAAGACAGAATGCAGATTCAGGTTGAAGTAAGCCAGCTTGTTGCAGAAGTTGATAGAATCGCTTCTCAGGCTCAGTTCAACGGTATGAATATGCTTACAGGTCGTTTTGCCCGCCCTACTGGCGAAAACACTGTTACAGGTTCAATGTGGTTCCATATTGGTGCAAACATGGATCAGAGAACTCAGGTTTTCATTGGTACTATGTCTGCTGCTGCCCTTGGAATCCGCAATGTTGGTTCTGAAGAGATTATTTCTCTTGCAGGTCCAGACGAAGCTAACCGCGCAATTGGTACTATTGACGAAGCTTTGAAAAAAATCAACAAACAGCGTGCTGATCTTGGTGCTTACCAGAACCGCCTCGAAAAAACTGTTACAGGCTTGAATGTAGGTGCCGAAAACCTCCAGGCTTCTGAATCTCGCATCCGCGATACAGATATGGCTCAGGAAATGGTTGACTTTACAAAGAATCAGGTTCTTACACAGGCTGGAACAGCAATGCAGGCACAGGCAAATCAGAGTGCACAGAATGTACTCAGCTTGCTCCGCTAGTTTTTTTGCTGAGTGGAAAGTCCTCCTTGCCGGTATTTTTCCGGGAGGGGGATTTTTTTTTGTCCGCTGCATTTACCTGTTGTAGGAAGAATCCAAATTTAACTGAGAGCGGTATTTTGCAACTGTACGGCGGGCTATTTTTATTCCTTTTTCTAAAAGCAAATCCGCAATTTTCTGGTCGCTGAGTTTTTTTGTTTCTGATTGATTTTCTTCTATTATATTCTTTATTTCGTATTGAATGGCCGACTTTGATAATAAAACCGTTTCTTCTGATTTTTTTGTTTCCGGCAATTTTTCTTCGGTTAAGTCGGAAGGCTTTTTTTGAAGGGTTTTTGGCTGGCTTATATCGTTTGTAAAAAAATATCCAATCTGGAAAAGCCCCTGTGCACAATAAAGATATTTTTCTTTTGCCATTCGGCTTACTGTTGCTTCGTGAACTCCAATTTTTTCGGCAATTTCTTTTTGGCGGAGGGGTTTTAAAAATCGCGGTCCGTACAGAAAAAAATCTTTCTGGACAGCAACTATTTCCCGACAAGCGGCAATAAGAGTCTTTTTTCTAAATTGAAGGCTGTCCATAAAATCCTGAGCATTTTTTAAACTGGTCATAATAAACCTGTGTTCTGCCCGCCGTTTTTCTGATTCTTCCGTTGATTTTCTTACCCTAAACCGTTCCTGCGACAAATCTTTAAAATCCGGCGAAATTTTTATAACAGGGAGAGCTTCGTTGTTTGCTGTAACAGTAAAATCATCCGTTTCCACAGACTGATACACATAAACATCGGGAGAAATATAGCTTGTTTGGGAAGAAGAAAAATCTCTTGCAGGAAAAGGATCCAATGTTTTTATGTAATCTATTGCCTGTTGAATTTCTTCCAAAGTAAATTTTTTTTCGTTTTGCTGTTCTTTTTCCAGAAAATCTGTATGAGTTTCCAGATATTGATTTACTTTTTTCTGCACTTTTTGCGGCTGGGGTGGCGAAAGAAAATCAAAATGCCCGTTAAGAATAAAAAGTGCGGCTTTTGGTGCATGGGAAAGAATCTGTGCCTGAACATAAAGACTTTCCCGAAAATCCCGGCAACAGCATCCAACAGGATCCAGCTGCTGTATTATTTTTATTGTTTTTTCCACCAGTTCCGGTGTTTGAAAGGAATCTTTGGAATCAATAAGGGAATAGGGCGAAAGTATGTGGAATCCTTTTGAGTCAAGATTTTCTATAAGTTTGATTCCAAGTTTTTCTTCGGAAGGAGAATGATTCATTGATAAAAACTGATGCCGAAGATGTGCCGATAAAGTTTCCCGATTATCTGGAGTTTCTTCCAGAGCTTTTTGAAAAACATCGCTGGCTTCCTTTGCCGAACTGAACTTTTTTGAAAAATCGGAAAATGTAAAATCTGACCGCTCAGAAGCACTGTTTACGCCTTCTGTTTCAACATCTTTTGCTATTTCCAAAGCAGGATTTTTGGCAACAGTATTATAAATTTCCTGACGCAAATCTTCCGTTCCCATAGAAAGAATTTTTATTGACTGAAGCTGCTGCTGGCTCAGTTTTTGCGTTTGAATCTGTTTTTGATTTTGAGAAACCCGCTGTTGAAAATTTATTGAAGTAACATCTGCCATAAGTTCATTATACAACAAGCCTGTTTTTTGTGTACATTCCGTTTTTTTTTCAGTAAAATCTTTTCTATGAATAAACTTGAAAAATACGGTGTTAGTATCCCAGAAATCCTTTTACCAAAAAATGTTGATTTGTCTTCCTGGTCGGTAATTGCATGCGATCAATTTACTCAGGATGAAGATTATTGGAACAATGCTGCTTCTATTGCTCAGGGCAAACCTTCCACCCTTAATTTAATTTTCCCGGAAGTTTTTCTTGGCAAGGGCGATGACAATATTCGAATCAATAAAATTCAGACCACAATGAATGAATATCTTTCCAGCGGCGTTTTTGCTCCTGCACAAAAAGAATGTATGTGCATTGAACGGAAAACTTCTTACGGCAGAACACGGAAAGGTCTTGTTGTCTGCGTAGATTTAGACAGCTACGAATGGAAACCCGGTTCAAAAGCGTTAATACGAGCCACAGAAGCAACGGTGCCAGAAAGAATTCCTCCCCGAATGAAAATACGGAACGGAGCTTCTCTTGAACTTCCTCACATAATGCTTCTTGCAAATGACCCGGACGATATTCTTGTGGGAGGGGCATTAAAACTGGCCAAGAAAAATCCCCCTGCCTACGAAGGTAATTTAATGCAGAATTCAGGAAGCATTACAGGCTGGGCTTTAAGTGAATCAGAAGCGGAACTTCATCTGGAAAAGACACTGGAGCAGTTAAAAACCGCTGGAACAGACAGCAACGGCGACACATTTTTGTTTGCTGTAGGCGACGGAAATCATTCTCTAGCAACAGCAAAAGCCGTATGGGAAGAAAACAAATCCCGTCTACCGTCCGATTCTCCTGTGCGTTATGCACTTGTTGAAATTGTAAACATTTACGATGAAGGACTCACTTTTGAACCTATCCACCGTGTTCTTTTCGACTTTAACGGAGAAGCAGTCCTGGAGCAGATTCAAAAAAATCTTGGCGGAGTTATTTTAGACTGCGAAAATGATGAATCATTACAAAAAGCAGTTTCAAACAAAGAAGAAAAAGGTGCAGTGTTCGGTTTTATTTATATTAAAAACGGTGTAACTTGCCGGAAAATCCTAAAAACACAAATTCGGGAGCTGGCCATTGCCGCCCTTCAACCTGTTTTAGATGACATAATGGAAGAAAACAACGCAAAAAAAACACAGATTGACTATATTCACGGTGGCGATGAAGTTATTGAACTTGGAAAAACCATCGGAAACACAGGAATCCTTCTTCCGCCAATTTCAAAAGAATCGTTCTTTGCAACAATAAACGGCAGAGGCCCTCTTCCGCGAAAATCGTTTTCTATGGGCGAAGCCAGCGAAAAACGGTTTTATGTTGAAAGCCGCAGACTTTTTTAAAGAAGAACCGGGCAAAAATCCAGCATAACAATCCGGCATAAAAAAAAAGGCTGCCAAAAAAGTTTATCTGAACCAGAGTAAACTTTTTTGGCAGCCTCAAATTATATGTAAACGGATACCGGCTTTGCCAAGACATATCCGAAAAAACAAAGAACGATGCAAAAGCACCGTTCTTCGAGAGAGGCGTCTAACAGAATCGAACTGTTCAATCACGGTTTTGCAGACCGTTCCCTTACCACTTGGGTAAGACGCCGTGTGAAACAAAATATACCATGTCCACAAAAAAATGTCTAGTACAGCCCTAAGTAAACCTGCAAAATTTTACTTTTCAATAATCCTGTACATTGGTTCTTCGCCGGGGCAAAGTTCCAGAATGTGTTTTTCTGCCTCAAGAACTTCCGTAGGGTCGTGAGTTACATGAAGGAGGGTGGTTGTACCAGACAAGGCAACAGTTTCCAGCAAATCAAGGATTTTTTGCCGGTATTGCTCGTCAAGACCGTGGCAAGGTTCATCAAGAATAAGAAGTTTTGGAGACTTTACCGCAGCCCGCATAATTAAAACAGCCCTCTGCTCCCCGTAACTTAAATTGCCGAAAGATTCCATCTCCCGACCTTCAAAACCAGCCAGCTTAAGCCACTTTTTTGCCGCAGAAATTTCCATGTCGGTTTTCTGCTCGTAAAGACCAATAGAATCCCTAAAGCCGGAAATTATAACATCTTCAAGGCAGGTTCCACCCACCATTCTGTATTCAACATGAAGCCGGTAACTTACAATGCCCAGATTTTTTTTAATATCCCAGATAGATTCTCCGGTTCCCCGTTTGCGCCCGAAAAGCCACACATCGTTGCAGTAAACCTGCTTGTTGTCGCCGGTAATAAGCTCCAGAAGAGTGGTTTTGCCCGACCCGTTAGGTCCCCGGATAAACCAGTGCTGTTCAGGAAGAACTTTCCACGAAAAATCTTTAAGAACCTGCCGGCCGTCCCAGCCCACATTAACGCCTTCCATACAGACAAGAGTATTTTCCGAAGAGTTTTGTGCGTCTGAGTCTGACTCCGGCACGCCTGCCCCCACCTCAGACACCGCCTCCGCAACGGCAGCCCTCGCAACGACAGCCCCCTGGGCTTCGGAAAGTTGACTTAAAAATTCCTGTTTTTCTGCCACCCGCTCCAGCTCATTTTTAGCACTGCGCTTTTCCAAAATCTTCTCGTATTCCTTTTTTGAGCCGCAGAAGGACACTTTTTTGTCCGTAAATTCCAAAACATTGGTAATGGAATCAGGAATTTCGTGATAGCGCTCCATGGCAAGAATTATAGAAGTTCCGTTCAAAGAGCCTTCGTTCTGCCTTTTTACCATTTTCTGAAAAAATTCCAGCAGGATGGAACGGCTCTGGGCATCAAGACCGGCAAAAGGGTCGCTCAAAATCAAAAGTTTTTTCCCCGAAAGAAGGGCACGGCACAAAAGAGTCCGCCGGATTTCGCCGGTAGACATGAACTTAAGCCCCCGGTCAAGAATTTTTTCCAC